>JBDHXA010000031.1:0-32063 GCA_039810485.1 Chlorobiota bacterium
AAGTCTCATTGCGAAGCATTGCAGCAAACTTTGGGGTTTCTGCATCAACTCTCAGCCGTGAATTGCGCCGCAATAAAAGCGAAAGAGGATATAGGCATAAGCAAGTACAATCGAAATATCAAGAGCGCAACAGCCGCCAAGGCAAATCTCTCAAATTCAAAGGCAAGCTGCTCTCTATTGTATAGGAGCTGATACGTTTCGACCTGAGCCCGGAGCAGATTTCATACGATCTTTTACGCATTGGTATAAGCGTCAGTCATGAGCGTATTTATCAACATATTTGGTTGGATAAGAAAGCATTAGGCACATTGCGCCAGCATCTTCGCAATTCGCGCAAGAAATACCGGAAGCGAGGCCATGTCAAAGAGTTTAGCAATCATGAAACCATATCGAAATCATTATCAGCCGAAACATATTTTTGCCATCCATATCACTCATGGGAGCGCGGAACAAACGAGAATACCAATGGACTAATCAGACAGTATTTCCCTAAAAAGCGAGAGCTTCTATCAGTAGAATACTCTGAACTTACAGAGGCAATGAGACGACTAAACAAGCGTCAAAGGAAAATACTTGGATAGAAAACTCCAATTCAAGTATTTACAGATAATTACAAATGTGTTGCACTTTAATGTTGAATTCGCCGCTCTTAGAAGATATGTTTTTTTGAAAAATAGCGAATCACTCGTCTGCAATTTTTATAAGATACCTTTTCGGAGTGGGCTTATCTCATTGAGTACAAGCATTTTGCTCGCATCAAAGGTAAACTTTCTTATTCCATAGGTGGAATAGTTGAAACTTATTGCCAAAAAGATAATACTTTGCCAATCTGTGAAGGACTTCTGTTAACTCTTGACTGACATTGACCACAAAGCTGCAACGTAACATTAAATCCGCCATCATCGAAATTTATTGCTTTGAAAATGCTATTCCGCTGTCGCCGCTTAATTTGGCTATAATTGTATCATTGGCAGAAAAATCGCCTGCTAGAATTTTAGCGGCAAGCGGATCGGCAAAATACCGTTGAACTGCGCGTTTCAGCGGACGCGCACCGTACTGCGCATCGTAGCCGACGCGAGTCAGCCAATCAAGTGCATCTTCAGTTACTATTATTTTAATGTCTATGAGTTCAAGACGCTCTGCTAATTTTTGAATTTGTATTCGTGCAATTTGAGTGGTGTCTGAGCGGGTTAGAGGTTGAAATAGAATGATTTCATCAATACGATTCAGGAATTCTGGGCGCATTTTGCTCCGCAACAAATCAATGATTCGCCCGCGAACCGATCCCATTATTTCATCTCGGTTTTCATCTGTAAAATCGGTCATTTTATCCTGAATGAATTCTGTGCCGAGATTTGAAGTCATGATTACGATGGTGTTCTTGAAGTTGACGCTTCGGCCTTTGCTATCGGTAAGACGTCCGTCATCAAGTACTTGCAAGAGTACGTTAAAGACGTCCGGATGCGCTTTTTCTATTTCATCGAGAAGCACAACTGCATAAGGACGACGACGAACTGCCTCTGTGAGCTGTCCTCCTTCTTCGTAGCCGACATATCCCGGAGGAGCGCCAACAAGCCGAGAGACTGCATGCTTTTCCATGTATTCGCTCATGTCTATGCGAATCATAGCGGATTCATCGTCAAAAAGAAACTCTGCCAATGCGCGTGCCGTTTCTGTTTTTCCAACGCCGGTAGAACCCAAGAAAATAAATGAGCCGATAGGGCGGTTGGCATCTTGCAAGCCAGCGCGAGAACGACGAATGGAGTTGGCAATAGCGTGAATAGCATCGGACTGAGCAATGACTCTCTCGCCGAGGCGCTCCTCGATATGCAGTAATTTTAACCGTTCCGACTCGAGCATACGCTGCACCGGAACGCCGGTCCATTTAGCTACAATTTCTGCAATATCTTCGGCATCGACTTCTTCTTTAAGCATCTTGGCTGCTCCTTGTATTTCTGTGAGCTTTTGATTCGATGATGCAAGATCCTTCTCTAATTGGAGGATAATGCCATAGCGAATTTCGGCAACTTTCCCGAAATTTCCTTGTCGCTCATAATCGGCGGCGGCTATTTTCTGCTGCTCAATTTCTGCTTTAATGCTTTGAATTTTTTGTATGATTTGCTTCTCAAGTTCCCAATGGGCTTTCAAGCGGTCGCGTTCTTCCCGCAATTCATTAAGCTCATGGTTTATATCGTCCAAACGCTTTCGAGTGGCTGTTGTTGCAATATCAGACATAAGACATTGACCGTAATAATCAGACATATTGTCGCTGTATAAGGTAAATGACGATTGAACCGTTGAATTTGTCTATTTTTGCAATGTGTTGTATCATAGTTGCAATATAGAAAACAAGATGCTTAACACAAGATAATTGTAGTACTGAATATTGGAAATAATTTCTTTCAAGATAACACAGTCAATTTGAATTTTCGTTTACTTTTAGACAAGTCATGACACCATTATCTATATTATTATCTATCATTTTGCTCAGCTACTTAGTTGGCTCTATTCCATCTGGCGTTATTGTCAGCCGAATGTTCTTTGGCTTCGATATACGCGACAAAGGAAGCGGCAATATGGGCAGTACAAACGTATTTCGCGTGCTAGGTGTAAAATGGGGCATGCTTGTGCAATTATTAGACATTTTAAAAGGCATTATTGCAGTTGCTGTTATCAGTCAAATATTTTCAGGAGAAATGGCTTTTACGAATCGCACTCCATTTGAAGATGCTACTGTCATTAAACTTATTGCAGGTGTAGCGGCAGTTATTGGTCACATTTGGTCAATTTTTGTGCGCTTCCGCGGCGGCAAAGGCATTAACACAGCAGCGGGAATGCTCGTTGCAATCGCTCCAATTGATGTTGGCGTCGCCCTTGTTTTTTTTCTCCTTACTTTTTTTCTTTCCGGCTATGTGTCGCTTGGCTCTATGATGGCTGCGATTACCTTGCCATCCTTTATGTGCTTTCGCTACAATATATTGCATGATAACATTCCGGGCTATCACACAATAATATTCTTTGCAGTTGGCATTTCGTTATTGGTGATATACACGCACCGCTCGAACATCAATCGGCTTGCTCATGGCACAGAAAATCGCTTCACAAAGTATTGGCTGTTTAGAAACCATAGACAGAACAAGAAATAAATTATTTGTTTTTGATTACAATCTCATGACCGAGCATATAGAATTATTATTACATTGAAATTGTCCATAGCTTCATAATATACAAGCAAGGAAATCAGGCGGTCTGTTTCTTAATTGAGCAGTAGATAAATTATATTAGAATATTCTTGTTACATCTATTTCTCATGAATTGTTATAAGTGATTGAGACGGCATGTAATTAATACATGAAAGCCAAAGCTATAATAAAATAGATAGGCAATAATGTCTTTAATCGAATTGCTATATTGATTTTTAATAAGAAACTGCTTTATATTTTGCTTATTCTCCTATGAACTCCATGCTGTCTTTTTGTCGCTTTGCAGCGGCTGTAATTCTCTTGGATGTGTTTCTGAGCGGATGCCCATCTGCAGATTCCCCTTCCAAGTATGCCCGCCCGATGTTCAATCTATTAGATTCGGTGAACTCTGAAGCCGATGATATTGCGCCGTTTATTGATGATGGCGCTTTGTACTTTACTTCTACAAGAGATGGCAGCGAAGATATTTGGCGCTCTGCTATGCGCGGCAATGATATGACAGCAAAATTTACATCTGCAGCCAAAGATAGCGGCGACTTCAGCGCGCTGTTTTCTCAAAGCGCAACTAATGATGGAACAATTGCATTCTTAACTCCTAATGACGGATTTTTCTCTTCCGGTCATGCGTTCGATACAATTTTTGCATCAAGATTTCAGGCGACAGTCGGCGGAACGATGGGCGGAACTGACTTGTTTAGTTTTCATCGCTCGAATGGAAAAATTACCGTTGAAAATTTACGCGATATTAATTCTCCATTTTGGGATGCTCATCCAGCTGCGGCGCATCGTGAAGATACTGTTTTGCTGATTTTTGCAAGCGACAGACCAGATCCGCTGGGCGCAAGTTCGCCATATAAAAATCAAAAGGCGCTTACTGCAAAAGGCGATACAGTTGAAGGAAATACTGACTTATTCTTTGCGTTTCGAGTAAAAGACAAATGGACAGATCCACATAATTTTATGACAATTCCGGGCGGGGTGGCTGTCAATTCTTCAAAATTTGAGTATTCTCCTTTTCTCTATTGCATAGATCAGCGGCCAACGCTTCTATTTTCTAGTGATCGCTCTGGCGATATGGATATCTATCAAGCCGATCTTGAAGTAAATTTTGGGAAGCAGCTTATTGTTGTAAAAAATTGCGTTCCGCTGGCGCTTGGACGCGACAGCATCAATATGACGAACGCAAACGACCGCTTTCCTTTCGTGCCATATCCGCATGGCGGCAATGGCTCTCAGCCGCTTTACATTGCAAGTGACCGCTATGCCGAGCCGACGCCGTCTGTGAATGGACGAATGATGAAAAGCTTTGGTGGCTATGATCTTTATCGTTTCGAGCTTCCCGTTCAATGCCGCGCTCC
Organism: Chlorobiota bacterium; assembly: GCA_039810485.1. Classification (GTDB taxonomy): domain Bacteria; phylum Bacteroidota; class Ignavibacteria; order Kapaibacteriales; family UBA961; genus JADZAA01. The sequence goes on from JBDHXA010000031.1 coordinate 4,562, forward strand.
GATAGTGCGCTATCGCGTTGTAGTTTTAGATGGCGAGGATAATATGCGCCCTATTAAAAATCCTATTGTCGAGCTTATGCAATATGCAGGCGGCAACATTATTTCTTCTTTGGAAAGCTCTCAATCTCCTTCTTTGAAAAACAACGTTAATGAAAGAATCACCTCGAAAAACTCCGCAAATAATTCCGCTAATAATTTATCATCATCTGATATTGTTTCAAAAGAAAGCAACATAGTTCGCTCAACCGAAAATCCGGCGATATTTAATCTCGAATGGGGAAATAAATACATGGCAGTCGGCGGCTCTCTTTGGGATAAAATAGATTGCGACCCGACGCAACTGACAACAGGGCGCACAATCAGCCACTATGTTTCCTTCAATTTTACGCCAACAGATCCAACTATTATTCCACGCATAGAGGAGGTAAAACGTGAAAAATTTATTGGAGGCGCAAAGACGATTAAGCTTGACACAACCGTATCTATTGACACTTTAACCTGTGAAACACTTGGCGCTGTTTCTGCAAATAAAAATAGAAATATACAGTCGCTGACAATGTCTAACGGGAAAATTCTTGTTGCGTATTCAAGCATTAGCCGCCATGAGGAAATCACAGGCGGTCGCCGCGTCATAGAAAAAGTTCATGAAACAGTATATGACACTATTCCTCAATCAGATACAAACTTTGTCAGAACCACTGACCGGCTTGTGCCTACAAATTTGTCAAAAGCAGGATTTTTTCCTTCCTCGATACCTGCCAACGATACACTTATAACCGATACAATTATTATTTATCCAAGATATTATCAGTATCCTCTTTGCGAGTGGATATTTACAAGAGAATTTAAGGATTATCGCAAAAATGTTCCTTATTTTCAAACGGGGTTTTGGGAAGTAAATACTAGCAAGAATCTTAGCAGACATTTGGAAATGCTGTCCGGTGATGGCGCTTATAAAACCGCTTCATTTATCGAGCTGCATCCTGCAAATCAATATTTCGGCACGCGAATAGGCATGAGCGCCAACCAGCATGAAAACCGCAAAGCTCGTCGCGAGAGACGAAAAGTAGAGTACCGTCGCTTTGCCGATACTGTTGATAGAAATCTTAGGAAAATGGCTGATGTAATTACAAATGATATTTTGCCTTCTTTTCTTGAGTTAGATGCCAAAGCACCTGAACAGCAAAGCAAATTAATTATTCAAATTGCCGCATATTCCGATGCCCGCGCCATAAGCCGCGGCGATTATCGCGGCGATGAACGTATTGAGTATTTGTCTGGGCATTATGATGAAGAGCGAAAAGAAATCACGACAAAACAAATTGCCATTCCTCCGGGCGAATCGCTTGTTGGCGCGAACAATGATGTGCTTTCCAAACTTCGCGCTTGGTTCGGCTATAAGGAGATGCTTGCACTATTAAGGCAAAATCCTCAATTTGAAGAAATGTTGAAAAAAGGCGAAATTGTCCTTCCGCAAGCGACATCAACTGTAGAATTTCGCAAACAGTGCGAACACGCCAAAATAATTTTAGTTATTGAAGGAAGGCAAGTAGACACAGAGCGGAAAGCTAAGGTAAAAAGTTATGCAGGCGAAGACAATGACTATTATTCCCTCGATGATGTTCGACGCATTGATGTGCAAATTAATCGAGTACAATGGCAAAATGGAAAATATATAGCGCCTCCTTGCTGCATTGGCAAAGCAAATTAATATTTTATTTGCTCATTAATATTCGCTTTGCTTTAATGCCGGAATATGGTCTTCCGATACCATATTGCGCTGATTTTATTGACAATAAAATCAGTGTACAATACAGAACGAAAATTTCATTTCTATAACAATGTTCCTTCAATACTGCTCCTATAGCTGCTTCGTTTAGTAAAATTCGTGAGAAATGACAGATATATTTGCCGATAAAATTATTCATTTCAACAGCACTCTGCATTTTGCCGACACGTTGCCGGATGGCTTTAAAGTGTTGAATCCATATACTGATAATAGAGAAGCAATGAATGTAATGAAAGCATTTTACAATGCGTTTTATAATGACAGATTACAAAGAAAATTTATTATAGGCATAAATCCGAGCAGGCATGGCGCAGGAGTAACAGGAGTGCCCTTTACCGATACAAAGCGGTTGGAGAGCGCATGCGGAATTACGATGAAATCAGCGAATACACACGAGGTCTCTTCAGTATTTATGTATGATATGATAGCAGCTTATGGAGGAGTGGAATCTTTTTTCAAAGATTTTTTTATTAATTCACCATTTCCATTGGCAATTATCCGTCGCAGTAAAAACGGACAGTGGCTTAATGCTAATTATTATGATGATAATTCTCTATTTGCCGCTGTAAAGAAATTTATGATTAATACGCTGCAAACTTTTATTAAAATGAATTTATATACTTCCGAAGTGTTTGTTTTAGGAAAGAAAAACGCTGATTTTATTCAAGCATTAAACAAGGAAGCTAATTTATTTGACAAAATAACCGTGTTGGAGCATCCGCGATTTATACAACAATATAAATCAAAAGAAAAGCAATTATACATAGAGAAGTATATTTCAGCCTTTCGCGGCGTATAATTGCAAAATAAAATGAATGAAAAAATTATTTATACAATTGGTCATTCAACGCATGACATAGAAAAATTTATTGCAATGCTGCTATCATTTAATGTAACTATGCTTGCTGATATACGTGGGCTTCCGGGCTCGCGAAAATATCCGCAATTTAATAAAGAGCAGCTAGAAACATCGCTGAAAAATCACGGCATAAAATACATTCATATAAAAGAGCTTGGAGGAAGACGGAAAATAAAAAAAAACTCTAAAAATACACGATGCCATAATGCATCATTTCGCAGCTATGCCGATTATATGGAAACTGATTCATTTGAAAAAGGAATCGCCGAATTACAAAAATTGGCAATGGAAAATTACGTTGCTTATATGTGTGCCGAAGCTGCATGGTGGCGCTGCCATAGATCAATGGCATCTGATTATTTAAAAGCAAAAGGATGGAGAGTATTACACATTATGGCAATTGGCAAAGCCGAGGAACACACTTATACTTCACCTGCAATAATAATTGGAGAATCGGTTGTTTATTATGATGAGGCAAAGTGCTATGGTTGAGCATGTAAATAGTAAATGCCATAATTTTCTGCATTAGAACTCTGAAAAAACAATATTGCTGTATATTGATAAAATAGTTAATCTAAGCGACCATTTTGTCCGTTACTGATAATTGAATAAATAATGGTTATCGCGCATAATTACACATTGTATTCGACACCAAATCGCCGATGAGCATCCAAGAACAGAAAACATTGTTTAGATATGAAATTCCATTGGTGTTCGCATGTTTGCTAGTTCTGTTTGCAACAACGCTTTCCGAAAATCTTAGCATATCGCATGACAGTATTTTCTATCGACAGGGAATAATCTATGGTTTTGGAGCCGACGGCTTTTTTCATCCGCATCATATTCTTTTCACGCCCTTAGCTTCAGCATGGTATAGCTTGTTGATTTTTTTTGGATTATCGCTTCAGCCGCATATAGCGGCAGAGCTGCTTAATGCGTTATGCGGCGCTTTAACCGGTTCGGCCCTCTATTTTTTGATGCGTTTGCGAGGTCGTTTAACTGCTCAATGGAGCATAATCGGCATAGCGCTTGCCTGCGGTTCATTCGGTTTTTGGTATCATAGTGTTTGCCTCGAGGTGTGCATTCCTCCGCTAATGTGGTTTACACTTGGGCTTGTTTTTCTTACTTCTCGCCATCCTTCCACTGCAAACGCCGCTACAATAGGAGCTTTTCACGCATTAGCTATTTTGTTTCACCAAGTGTATGTATTCCTTGGCTTTGCGCTTCTGTTAGGTCTGTGGAAACGCGACGGAAACATACGGCAGAAGGTTCGAGAAACCGTAGCGTATCTTTCTGTTGGAATGGTGCTGACGCTTAGTGTTTATGGCTATGCAGCCATGCAAAGTGTGCGCCCTTTTACATCTCAGGGAGTGTGGCGCTGGGTAACAGCTTATGCGCATATAGGCACAGCAACGGACACTCATTTTTATCCTCCTTCTGCGAAAACGCCTCTTCGTGTTGCCGTTGGTGAAATACGCGCTGTTACGCCAATGTATGCGGTTGTGAAAGTGCCGGAAGCTTATAGTTTTTTGAAAAAACTACTGCCGTATAAACACTTTGACGATGAAGAATTCTTATATCGTGACATTTCTCCTTTATTTGCCAGCCTAGTATTTTTCTCGTCAATAATAGTTCTTTGCGGAGCATGTTTTGCGCTAGCGTATGCTTTTCGGCGACGATATTGCCTGACTGATGAGCAACGAAAACTTATTGCTGTTTTAATATCGTCCGTCATTGTGTTTACAATATTTTTCTCGGTTTGGGATTCGTTCAATGTAGAATTTTGGATATTGCAAACTACGTATTTGTGGGTTGCAATTATAGTGTTAAGCGGAGCCAAACAGCCGAAAAAGTCATCGAAATATCTTTATGCCGCATTAGCATTTATTCTTGTTTTAATCAACTCTAATGGTGCGATAATACCGCTGACAAAAAAATACAATGATTTTTATCGTTATCAAGCAGATTTGCTCTGGCAAATCAGCAGTAAAAATGATGTTATTTTCCTTGACGAAAGCTACCCTCTTGCTTCGTACATCTCAAGTTTTACTCCTTGCCGGGCAGAGCAGCCTTATAGTGATATAATAAATGGGAAAGCGGCTGATTCAGTATTTTCAAAAACAGAAAAATTAGTAAGAGCCACGATTGATCATGGCCACAATGTCATCGTATTTCCATTTCTTCTGCAAGTGGATGAACGCAGCCCAATGTCGCTTGATGCAGCTGATGTTTCAGGCGGAAAGGAAAAACTGCAGCAACGGCTTGACAGTTTATGGTCGCCATATCGGAAACGCTTTGTAGAAAGAAATTCAAGCCCTTATCTTCACTATTTCTTGTTAAAGTAGTTTTTATCCCTATTTTTCGATAAATTTTTGGAAAAATATCAACCATTGCTTGCAATGGCTTGTATTTTGCAGTAAGTATGCCTAAAAAACGAATGATGAAGATTGAAGCGAAATGACTGACGGTTTCAATAACCATGCATCTGCAATAGAAGTTAGGCGAAATTCGTCATAATATATGCAATAAAATGCGCATCTGTTTTGCAAAGAATTACTGACTGCTTTCTTCATCATTCTGCAACGTTTCATCACTTTATCAATTTTACGGCGAATTTACATGCTGCCGCAATGCATTGTTAAGCGCATCATTTATTGCTGCAACTTATTATCTAACAAATAAAAAGAAAAAATATTATGGATGGGAATTTCTCAAATCGAGTGCAGGATGTTATTCGGCTAAGCCGTGAGGAAGCGCTTCGTCTGGGGCATGATTATATCGGCACCGAACATTTACTTCTCGGAATAATCCGAGAGGGCGAGGGCATTGCCGTAAAGATTTTGCGCAATATGGGCGTAGATATGTTTAAGCTCAAGAAAACCGTTGAAGACACAGTTCGCTCTTCAAGCGGCATGCTTACCATCGGTAATATTCCTTTGACTAAACAAGCCGAAAAAGTTCTGAAAATCACCTATTTGGAAGCAAAGCTTTACAAATCGGAAGTAATTGGAACAGAGCATCTTTTGCTGTCGCTTCTCCGCGACGAAGATAATATTGCAGCGCAGATACTTTCGACTTTTATGCTGAATTACGATAATGTCCGCAAAGAATTGGACAACATCATCAGCGGCCGTCCTAGCTCCGTTGCAAAAGCTGAGCGTGGCAGCTCCGGCAGCAAAGGTAAAGCTTCGTCCGAACGGCAAAAAACGCCTGTATTAGATAATTTTGGACGCGACCTTACAAAACTTGCTGTTGAGGGAAAGCTTGATCCAGTAATCGGGCGCGAAAAAGAAATTGAACGTGTTGCGCAAGTGCTTTCACGACGAAAAAAAAACAATCCTGTTTTGATCGGCGAGCCAGGAGTAGGAAAAACTGCAATTGTTGAGGGACTTGCGTTAAGAATCATCGAGAAAAAAGTGTCGCGCGTTTTATTTGACAAGCGCATAATAACATTGGATTTAGCTGCGCTTGTAGCAGGCACTAAATATCGCGGTCAGTTCGAAGAGCGCATGAAAGCCGTGATGAATGAATTAGAAAAAGCAAAAGATGTGATTCTATTCATTGACGAGCTGCATACCATTGTTGGCGCCGGCGGCGCTTCTGGTTCGCTAGACGCATCGAATATGTTCAAACCGGCTTTGTCGCGAGGCGATATTCAGTGCATAGGTGCTACAACATTGGACGAATACAGGCAGTTTATCGAGAAAGATGGCGCTCTTGACCGTCGTTTTCAAAAAATCATGGTGGAGCCGCCAACGCCTGCTGAGGCAATTCAAATTCTGAAAAATGTTAAAGATCGCTACAAATCCCATCATGGTGTAGAATATAGCGAAGAAGCCGTTACACAATGTGTGCTTTTGGCAGATCGCTATATTACAGACAGATTTTTACCCGATAAAGCTCTTGATGTGTTAGACGAGGCAGGTGCTCGCGTACATTTGGCTAATATACATGTGCCAAAAGAAATTACAGAAATTGAAGAAAAAATTGAAGAAACAAGATTACTAAAAAACTCGGTGGTTAAATCCCAAAATTTTGAGGAAGCAGCGAGATTGCGCGATATGGAAAAGCGCTTGCAGCAAGATTTGGAATCTGCAAAAGAAGAATGGGAAAGAAAATCTACCTCTACTGTTCATAACGTTTCTGAACATGATATTGCCGATGTGGTGGCAATGATGACGGGAATTCCGGTAAATAAAATAGCTGAAGGCGAATCAGAAAAGTTGATGAAAATGTCTGACGAATTAAAGAAATTAGTTGTCGGACAAGATGAAGCAATTGAATACTTGTCTAAAGCCATACGCAGAGCAAGAGCAGGGCTTAAAGATCCTGCGCGTCCAATTGGCTCATTCATGTTTCTCGGGCCGACAGGAGTTGGCAAAACCGAATTAGCGAAAGTGCTTGCAAAATATATGTTCGACTCGGAAGATGCGCTCATTCGCGTTGATATGAGCGAATACATGGAGAAATTCTCCGTGTCGAGATTAGTAGGCGCCCCTCCGGGCTATGTCGGCTATGATGAAGGCGGTCAGCTAACTGAAAAAGTACGCCGCAAACCGTACAGCATTATTTTGCTTGACGAAATAGAAAAAGCGCATCCTGATGTGTTTAATATTTTGCTTCAAGTATTCGATGATGGAATGTTAACTGACGGACTTGGACGTCGCGTGGACTTCAAGAATACTATAATAATTATGACTTCCAATGTAGGAGTCCGCGATGTAAAGCCCGGAGGACGCATAGGATTTTCCGACAAATCGTCCGACAGCGAATATGAGCAAATGCGCTCGACAATCGAAGAATCAATGAGGCGTATGTTCAACCCTGAATTTATTAACCGTATTGATGATTATATTGTATTCCGTTCGCTGAAAAAGGAGCATATTTACCGCATTGTTGAAATACAGTTGGAGCGTTTGCTCAAGCGCTTGCAATCAAATAATGTTACAGTGTCGCTCGATGATGTTGCAAAACAATTTCTTGCAGACAAGGGATTTGATGAAAAATATGGAGCACGCCCTCTGAAACGCGCAGTTCAGCGATATCTTGAAGATCCTTTGTCGGAAGAATTATTGCGCAATGGATTGAAGGATAACACCAAAATCACTGTAACTCACGCCGCAGGTGAAAGTTCGCTTACTTTTGCATTCACTTTAGCCACGTCGGAAGAAGCTGCGCCGCTCGAAGAAGGAACTGCGGCGTAAATTGCAATGTTGCCAACAATATGCAGGCACGACTAAGATTAGATTGAAAGAATATTTTAAAATGCGCTTCGCATAAATTCAGATGCGAAGCGCATTTTTTTGTTATACATCAATAAATGTTATTCAGCCGAGATTATAAACAATAGCTTAATACCGGACGACTATAACGGCATTAGTAAAGCAAATGCGATTTATTTGCTTATAGCAAAATTATAATTTTTGGCAGGAAAATCAGCAGATGTTATTTGGAAAACAATTTTTGAGACCCCTCTTAAAAGGGTGTTTATTTTATTGAAGGAAGTTAAAATAAAGATAATAAAATTAGGCGGATTCAACACTGAAGTGCAACACTTTTGTAATTATCAGTAAATACTTGAATTGGAGTTTTCCATCCAAGTATTTTTCTTGGACGGTTGTTTAGCCGTCTCATTGCCTCTGTAAGCTCATCATCTTCTACTGATAAAAGCTCTCGCTTTTTAGGGAAATACTGTCTGATTAGTCCATTAGCATTCTCGTTTGTTCCGCGCTCCCAAGAGTGATATGGATGGCAAAAATATGTTTCGGCTGATAGTGATTTCGCTATGGTCTCATGATTGCTAAACTCTTTGCTAATATCAAATTATAGTATCTGCTTCCCAATGAACAAACTCTTTGCAATTATCAACCGCTCTTGGACGCTCTTCTATGCTCTTGTGGTTCGGAATGTGGCCGAGCAAGTCCTTGTTGTTGCCTCGTTTTCAGCATTTCTTGCGAGTTACGATTCGGATGCGGCAGGCGCACGATGTGGCGCAAGGAGCATAGCAGATTGCGCCACATCGTTTGAATTTGCGAATGATAATGCTCTAAAATCGAAATTAGTTTGTCTGTAATGCCGACTCTTTTGCAATCTGTAAGCTACAATAAAGCAGCAAGATAGCAGAGATGTTCTTCAGTAAATTCAAACATCTAATAATTTACTTTTTTTTGAAAAATTATTTTTCATTCATTTTCTACATGCGCTCGGGCGCTGTAATGCCAAGTATAGCCAGCCCGTTTTTCAGCGTTAGCTGCGCAATGCGGGCTAAAGCAAGCCGAGTGGCGCGAATTTCGTCTGGCACATCGCTTCGCAAAATAGGGCAGCTATGATAGAAAGTATGAAATTCTGTTGCTGTTTCGCGCAGGTAATCGGCAATGATCTGCGGCTCGCTGTTTGCCGTCGCCTTCTGCACAATCTGCGGAAAACGCGAAAGAATTTGTATGAGGTTGTTGTGATTGGCATCGTGTGTCAGCATCATTCCGGGATTTATTTTTGACGTGATGCTGCGCTGCTCTGCCTGAGTAAACAAACTGCATATTCTTGCATGAGCATATTGTAGATAGTACACAGGATTCTTGTCGCTTTGATCTTTTGCCAGATCAATGTCAAACTCCAAAGGCGTATTTATTCCGCGCATGACAAAGAAAAACCGCGTAACATCGACGCCGAATTCCTCTAGCAAATCATCTAATGTGTAGCTTTTGCCTGTTCGCTTCGACATCTTAACTTGCTCGCCGCCTTGAGTTAGTGTAACAAACTGATAAATAAGCGGTTTGATGCGCTCATGCTGCAAGCCCAATGCTTTTATGGCCGCAATTACGTCGGGTATTGCCGCAATATGGTCTGCACCAAAAATATCTACGACAAGATCATAACCTCGATCTAATTTATTTTTATGATAAGCAATATCAGGAAGACGATATGTTGGCTCGCCCGATGACTTTACAATAACTCTGTCTTGTAAAGCCGCATCAATTTCGCTGAATTTCAACCAAACTGCACCGTCTTTTTCGTAGGATAATCCTTTTTCGCGAAATTCATTGAGCAGCTCGGCTATTTTTCCCTCGTGATACAGCGAATCTTCGTTGAAATACACGTCATGCTTTACGCCTAATTTTTGCATAGTGGCAGATATTGCGCCAAAACACCATTTCTCGCCCTCTTTGCGGCAAATTTCTAATGTTTCAGGAGTTAGTTCTTTCAGAACATCGCCGTATTTTTCATGTATTACTGTTGCAATTTCCCGTATGTAATCACCCTGATAGCCATCTTCAGGCATAGGAAAATTGCTGTCGGCGATTTGCATGTAGCGGGCGTAAATACTTTTTGCAAGTATCGTCATTTGATTGCCGGCATTATTGAAGTAGTATTCGCGCGTTACATCGTAACCCGACCATTCATAGAGGTTTGCAACGCAGTCGCCAATACATGTGTTGCGCCCGTGTCCTGCGTGTAGCAGTCCTGTTGGATTTGCGCTTACATATTCAACATTTACTCTTTTGCCAGTGCCTATCGTATTGCGTCCATAGCCGTTTTCTAATCCATTCAGCATGTTTTGAATTGCGTTGCGATAGTATTCTGCTCCGAAGCGGATATTGATAAATCCAGATCCTGCAATTTCAATGCTGTCAGCAATCTCTTTAGAAATTTCCAACGATCCAAGAATTTCCTCGGCAATGCTTCGCGGCGAGCGGCGCAGAGGTTTTGCAAGAGACATTGCTATTGCAGTAGCAATGTCGCCATGCGAGGCAATTTTCGGCTTTTCGAAAAAGAGAGTTGCCAATTTATTCCAGCCCTTTTCTTGCAGAACTTTGGCAAAAGAAGGCAGTATCAACTCGTCAATCATTCTTCGGTATCTCCTTTCTCAATTTTTTTAGTGCGCGCTGCCTTTTTCTCTGCAACAGGTTTTTCTGCAACGAAACTGCCTTTTTCGTCTAGGTGAATGAATTTCCCATCGCCCCACAGTTTTTCAATTTTGTAGAAATCTCTTGGCGCAGCGCTCATTACATGCACAACTACATCGAAGCAATCAACTAGCACCCATTCCAGCGCTTCCCATCCCTCGCTGCGAGGCGGCTGAGTTGCTTCAATGCGGCAGGCGGTTTCAATGGCAGATGCAGCCGATTGTACATGAGTTGTGGAATTGCATGTGCAAAGCACAAAATAATCAGCGGGCGCGCTTTCTATTTTTGTAAGATCAATAATGAGTATATCCGAAGCTTTTTTCTCGAATGCCGCAAGAGCTGCAACTCGCGCAAGTCCTAAGCCGGCCTCGGAGTTTTTAGTGATTTTAATTTTCGGAGGCAATGAATATCCTTTGATTATATATTAGAAAAATATTCGAAAACTAACAAATATAAAGCGATGGTTTTATTAGTTTTTTGCGAATAAGCAAGCAATAAATCGAGATTCTTATAATTTCCCTATAATATCGAAAATTTTGAGTTTCCAGACCAATCTGGCAGCTTCATACACAATATTGCGGCTCATTTTCGAAACACCGCTGCGTCTGTCAACGAAAACAATGGGAATCTCTTTTATGCGCGCTCCGGTGCGCCACAGACGATAGTTCATTTCAATTTGAAACGCATAGCCGTTTGAGTGTATTTTGGTCAAATCAATGCGTCGTAGCGCATCAGCCCTGAATGCCTTAAATCCGCCGGTTGCATCTTTTATGGGCATTCTTGTTATAATTCTTGTGTAAAAGTTGGCTCCGTACGAAAGAATAAGTCGCTTAAGCGGCCAGTTTACAACGTTAACACCATTACAGTAGCGCGAGCCGACAATAACATCGCTTTGCTCTAATTCCTTGATAAAACGAGGAATGTCGTTTGGGTCGTGCGAAAAGTCGGCATCCATTTCTATGATAGCTTCATAGCCCTTTGAGAGCGCTATGGCAAATCCTTCGCAATATGCAGTGCCAAGCCCCATTTTTCCTGGACGAACAAGAAGATTGATTCGAGAATCGGCAAGCATCATTTCACGGACAATGCCGGCAGTATCGTCAGGGGAATTATCATCTACAACAAGCACATGCACGCCGTCCATTGTAGCAAGAACGGCAGTAATGATATTGCGGACATTATCACGCTCATTATAAGTTGGTATGACAACGATGGTTTTCAATGTCGGATATCGTTATGTTTGTCCGTGTCCGCTTACAATGCAGTACACAGTGCGAATAAGAATTTCAAAATCTAATTTTAGCGACAAATTTTCGATATAATAAAAATCGTCGCGCAGCCGGCTTTCGATTTCTTGTACCGACTCGGTATATGCCCTATATTTTACTTGCCACCAGCCAGTGATTCCGGGGCGCACTATAAGTCGGCGTGAATAATACGGTAAAATATTATTGTATTTTTCAACAAATTTGGGTTGCTCTGGTCGCGGCCCTACAATGCTCATGTCGCCTATTAACACATTCCAAAACTGAGGAATTTCATCAAGATGTGTTTTTCGGAGCAAGCGACCGAACTTCGTGACACGCGGATCATTGACGGTTGTCCATTGCTGTCCTAATTTTTCGGCCTCGCTGACCATCGAGCGGAATTTATACATGCGAAATAGTTTGCCGTTTTTTCCAACGCGCATTTGTGAGAATATGATGTTTCCTTTGCTTCCCAATCGTACCGCAAATGCAATCAACAGCCAAATAGGCATCCCTAAAATAATGACAAACAAGCTGAAAGTAATATCAAAAATTCTTTTTGCAGTTTCCTGCCACGGTCGGAGAATTGTTGTGTTTATCTCAATAAGAGGCGCTCCATACATCGGCAGTGCACGAGCAAGACCAGAGAATATTTCATATAAGTCCGGCACTATTTTCAAGCGAATATTTTTTTCCGAGCAAGTTGTGGCAATGGCAAGAAGCCGCTGATGGTTGATATTATTAACAGAAATTAAAATGATTTTGGGCTTTATCTCGGCAAACAGCACTTCAGCTTCGCTTCCGTCAACAACTTTAAAAGATTTGTCAAATATTTCATTCGATTCGCTCGCTTCGAGCGCAATTCCTTGAACACTATAGCCCCACGAAGGATTTTCGCCAATCCAATGCAGGAGCGCTGCAACTCGCTGCGATGAGCCAAAAATTACTGTTGGTATAACGATAAATCCCTTTCGCCTCAAGCTTCGCTGCGCAAGGCGCGAAATAAAACGAAATAAAAAGACAACTGAGAATAAAACAATCCAAAAAATAATGATTTTTAAGCGATATTTATGAAAATTTTCAGTATCTATAATTATAAAAACAAATAATGCAAAACAACTCCAAAAAGTAGTGCGAATTACAGCAAATAATTCATCAAATGGCGAGCGTACAAACCAGTCGCCGTAAAGTCCTGAAATCCAAAATATCGGTAAAAAATATGCCGCTAAAACTGCCGGCAATATTATAATATGCATAACGGTTGGCGTAAATGGAACATCGTATGCGCCAAACGTATAGCGAATAAAGGAAAAAAGGGCGTAACTAAAAAGTATCGCTATAATATCTGCTGCAATCTGAAATAATACCGGTGTAAAAAGGCGAGAAGATAAAATGCCTATTAGCTGCCTGCCTGCAACAGATTTTGAAATATCCGATGAAATATTAGAATATGCGCCGGTTGAATTCATGGACGATAATTTGGACCTATTAAGCGCTGCATGAGTGAATAATAAATATATGTTCCAAGATAAAAATAACGCTTCAACCCTAATTTTCGGCTGTTTACTTCATATTCGGAATATAATATTCTGTTCCTTTGAAACATAAAATATTTTGAGCGCGAAATAGATGATATTGCTATTCGATAGAATGTAAGAGGCGCTTCAAGCACAATGCTCGAAAGATCATAGTGCTGATGTATTGTCAGCCAGCAATGAAAATCTTCAATTGCCTTGTATCGTATATCTTCTATAAAAGGCGATGCTAATGCAAGCTCGCGTGTAAGTACAACCGAAGAATTGCAAATAGTATTCTTGAGTATTAGTTTGTCATGCGTCAATCTTGATGTTCTTATGCTTGAAATGTCGGCATATTCTTGTTTTTTTTCTTGCAGCAATGCATCTGTAAAAGTAAATTGCATAGTGCGTGCAGAACTAAATGGAATATTGAAGCGGCTCATAGTTGCAATTTGCAATTCAAGTTTTTGCCTATGCCACATATCGTCAGAGTCGAGAAAGGCAATGAATTTACCATTTGCTTTGCCTACGCCAATATTGCGCGGCACAGCAGGTCTGCCGCTATTTTCACGAAGCTCGATGAGTCGAATACGATTATCTACCTGTGCAATTTTTTTTACAATATTAGATGTGCCATCAGTTGAGTGATCATCAATGACAATTGCCTCCCAAGAAGTCAAGGTCTGTTTTTGCACAGATTCCAATGTGTCGGCTATGTAATCGGCGCTATTGTATGATGGTATGATGACAGAAACTTCAGGCATTCTTTATTTAATAATTTTATTATTTTATCTCAATAAGAACATATGTTGAAACAATAATTATTGTCAATCAATTTATTGTCAATATGTTTTAATGTATATAAATAAATAGGCGTTATTTTATAAATTAATTTATTGGATTGACGAATTGTCGCTATTTCTTAAAAAGGCCAATAAATGTGGAGGCAAGAAATGCCATAGTAGTCAGCAAAGTGCCAATTAACGCATATAATTGCAAATCGTAGCCTGCCGGCACATTTGTAGGCGGCGCAACATACACCTCATCACCGGCCTCGACAAACACATTGTCGTCGTCTTTTTCCCATGTTTTATTTTTTCCTTTGATAATTCGGCTCAAATTTTTTTCAGCACCTACGGAATAACCTCCGGCTTTGTCAATATACCATTGCATGCGTTTGCCCGGGAAAAATTCCACATAGCCCGGCTGCTGCACTTGTCCGTAAACATAGACGCTGCGAGGGTTTTCCGGCACAACGATAATATCGCCATCATTTAGCAAAATATTGTTTTCAGGCAAATTTTCTTGAAACGCTTTTACAAAATCAGATGAAGCAACTGACCGTTTTAGCGCATTATGCATGATCAGCCGCGTTGTATCTTCGAAAGTTAGATCGGTATATTGTATTGACTGCCAATTCGGTTTTTCGATTTCAATATTCGTTTTGCTTTTTTCGCGTCTGACTATATACGCCAATGGCAAATAGGCGTTTTTTGTAAATCCGCCTGCCTGAGCGACAATGTCTTTCAGACGTGTTTGATTTTTTGTTATGGGATAGGCGCCCGGATGCGCAACTTCGCCGGTAATTTCTGATATACCTTGCTCCGAAACACCAGTTTTGGCGGCAAATCCAACGATAAGAGCGGCGCCCGGCTGCAACGATATATCTGCTTGCGCAAGCTCGCCTTTATTGTTTAGCGCAATTGATTGCTGCGAGCCATCCTGCATTGTTAATGTAATATTGCCAATATCTGCATCATCGCGTAAGCCATGCCCGGCGCGAAGCAACAGCGAGACCTTGTCGCCTTTGCTGTAAGCAAGAGCGATAGGACGACGCACAGCACCGCCTATGGAAATTGTGGGATGCGACTGAACGCCGAAAGGCACTAATATATCATCGCCTTCACGTATGGTAGGATCCGATTCAGGGGTGCCGCCATACTTTGCCTTGTATAAATCAACATTTTCAGAAGTTCCATCGCGATGCAATACCGTTATATTGCGCGCAGCATAGCTTGAAAGATCAAAAGAAGCTGCATTAACGGCAATATTGTTGTCAATATTTTTTGCAGCAGCAGGTTTTATCGCCGTTGAATTAGGTGGCTGATTTGCAAACGCAATAACGCTCGAAATATGCGTAGCGGCTGAATATGCTTTTAATCCAGGATATTGCACATTGCCGCGAATTGTGCAATATATTGTGCGCGCCCTCCGCAATGATAATGCGACTAAAGAATTAGTATTGCGCAGCGCATAAATTTTGGCTATGGTGTCTCTTGCTTGAGCTAATGTTTTTCCATAAAGAGAGAGCATGCCGATGCGCGGCAATATGATTGAATTGTCTGCCGATACGGTTAATGGCTGTTCTACTCCGGGGAATGGCTGAATATATATTGAGAGAGCATCTCCCGGGCCGAGCAGATAGCGATCGGGAGCAATAATGCCGTCAATTGGCGCTTGTTCTTTTGCTGCATCGGCGGCAGAAATTTGCGGCACGACTGATTGTTGCAGTGATTTGTCAAGATCGGCTGCGCCGGATAAAGCAGAGCTTTGACTTTGAGCAATCATTGAGATGGACATTCCAAAAAAAAGAAATATGCCGCAAGCAGCGATGCCTTGTATTTTTAATATCTGTTTTTTTGTTCGCATGAAATGTAAGTTTAGTAATTTTCGCATTTATTATGCAAGGCATTGATGTACAATAATTTCTGTGATTCGCTCGGCAGCATGACCATCCCAAAGCGGCGGCACGGCGCCAATCCTTCGCTTGCCGTTAATTATTTCTAGAAGAGCTCGTCGTATATTATCTTGTGTCGGAGGTATTAATATGTTTGTCCCAATTTCGCAAGTGATTGGACGCTCGGTGGTAGTTCGCAAAGTTAAGCATGGAACTCCCAAAGCGGTAGTTTCTTCCTGTACTCCGCCGGAATCCGTCAGCACGAAATCGGCATTTTTCATAAGAGTTAAAAATGAAATGTAGCCCTGCGGTTCAATAAGAAGCATGTTCTCAGCAGATTCGACTAATGGTTTCAATCCAAAATTCTCCACATTTTTTAGCGTGCGCGGATGCATGGGAAAAACTATTTTCCGCTGTTCAGAAAGTTTGGCTAAAGTTGCAAGCAGAAAACTAAGCTGCTCAGTATCGTCTACATTACTTGGACGGTGTAATGTAACAAGACAGTATTTATTTTTTTCAAGAGAAAGATCGTGCAATACTGAAGATGCATCTGCTTTTGTCATGGCGTAGTGTAGCGAGTCAATCATTGTATTCCCAACAAATTTGACTTTATCGGCAGGACAGCCGGCTGCAAGCAAATGATCAAGTCCGCTTTGCTCTGTTACAAACCACCAATCACATATAGCGTCAGTGGCAATACGGTTTATTTCCTCCGGCATTGCGCGGTCGAAACTGCGAAGCCCCGCCTCAACATGAGCGGTTGCGATGCCAAGTTTCGATGCAGTCAGCGTACAGCCGACAGTTGAATTTACATCGCCAACCACAATTACCAAATCAGGCCGCATTCCAAGGCAAACTTGCTCAAACTCCGTCATGATTTTTGCAGTTTGCACTGCATGAGAGCCAGATCCAACACCAAGAAAAACTGATGGTTCCGGCATATCAAGATCATGAAAAAAAGCGTCGCTCATCGCGGCATCGTAATGCTGTCCAGTATGAACTATATGATGCTCGACAGTATCTGAATACTGAGCAAAAGCACGATGAATAGGAGCTGCTTTCATGAAATTCGGGCGCGCACCTACCACAGTGATTACCATGAATTTACGTTTGTTATTATGCAAATTAAGCCCAAAATTATATTATAAATTATGCTATGATCCCACTCCGAAAAGTCGGGTAATATTTCAAGTCAAAGAAAACATGGTGAAAAAGTACAGTTTTTACTCATTATACTAAGTAAAAGACGGCAATAAAGCGACTTTTTTTAGTTCTTAGAAGAGATGTTTTTTGAAAAATAGCGAATCTTTCGTCTGCAATTTTTATAAAATACCTATTCGGAGTGGGCTCATGCTATTGTATTGAAAACCGTTTCAGTACGAATGTTGTATCTGTTCTACCGCCTGCAAACAATCGTTGAAACGGAAAAAAAGCTGCTGCATGATAGCCGGCAACGCGGCTGCCTCGCAACAAATACAAGTCGTCCTTGACCCACCACCAATTTTTGTTTTTACTGCTTTGATATTTGCTATCATACATCTGCCAGCCGTTAAAGCAAAAGCCACCATCAATGCTTTCAGGATTTATGTGTAGCGAATCAAGCAAATACGTCTGGGCTTTTTCCAACGATCTATAACGAGAAAAATTATCGCGCGTTGTAGTAATGGAAACAGCGCCGAAAACTGCCAAAAGAGCAATGCTCAGCAGCATTGCAAGTCTTGATATTTTACCGACAACGCCAAAAGCATAGCTAATAATATAAGCAAAAAGTGGAAATATTACAATAAGATAGCGGCTAAAAGTATTTGCAATCACAAGCGGCGTCAAATAAATGACAGAAACGCCGACTGCAGCTATTGCCACATAATAGCCATACGATTGTTGTTTGGAGTGATATATCCTTTGTATTGCAATGACTGCAACAGCAGAAAAAGTGCTGCCGGTTGTTAATGCTAAAATTGCAAGACTATTTTGTAAAAATTTTGGAGCAGGCAGCCGAGGATAAAATGAATTGTGTATATCCGGAATCCAATCATTGCGCAATAGATGGTCGAATAAGAAAATCCATATTCTTTGAAGCAATGAGCCATCAACTGCCCAGCTTGCCAAAATGCATGCTATGATAAAGCTAAAAACAGTCAATAAAGTTTTTTTTTCTGACGAGCTAAATCTGAAATTTCCTGAAAATAAAAGTGTTGTCGGAAGCAAGAAAAACCCTAAATATGATATATTTTGCAGTATGTTTTTGCCTGATGTTGTAATGAGCTGTCCAATTCCTCCGTTGAACGTATGCAAAAGGCGCGTGCGTCCATCATCATAAAGAATTGGAAGAATTCCTTTTGCAAGCATCCATTCACGAAAAGCAAATAACGCTGCGCCGATAATTGCGACATGAACTATTGGCAGTGTTGCAAATCGTGAAAAACGCCGATGTATGACAAGCAAAGGAGCAAATGCTGCTATTGGAGCGGCAAGCCCCACATCGCGGACGAAGGCAGATCCCAATGCAAAAATAAATGCAGACCACATCAATTTAACCGATATATGATAAGCCGCGGCAGAATATAATAAAAAGGCAATGCTGAAGAGCAGTGAAAATGTTAAATCGGTTTGATAGCTATAGCTATGAACAAAAAAAGCAGGAGTTACCGCAATTGCACTTATTGCGACGAGAGATGTAAATCGCTGTGCGCCAATAGAGCGCAAGCCAATGTACACCGCAAAAAGCAATAGCAGGGCGGCAGACAAAGCCGAAATTCTTCCGGCACTTAGAGAAAAGCCGAAAGGAAGGCAAAATAAAGTTCCCCACCAAGTATGCACGATGAGCGGCATAGAAGTCCAGCCGCCCGGGCGAAATTCGCCTGTTTGCAATAAATGCTGCAATGCTCGGTAATATGACCAATCATCGCCAATAGGCCACTCGCATAGAGGATTGACAAAAAAAGCGCACAAACACCATGCAAGAGCAAAGTATGCCAATATAATTATATCTTGCTTGGTTATGTTGAGCCGTAAGTCATTCATGCGTAAAAGTGGCAGTGGATTATGATTATGGCGCTTGTTTGCGCAGTAAAGATCATGCGCCGCGTTTGTTTCTCTATTTGATGAGACGCAATAACTGTTGTGAACCGATAGTTGTATCGCGGTGATAGTGACGAAAGACAAAATCGGTTATCTTTGGCGTTGCCTCTTCAATGTCAATATCATTTATGCGGCAAGCCCAATGATTATTTCGCAATAAAATGATTTTAGGCGGTTTTGCTGCCAATTCGCGCACTACTTCCTCTTGAAAAAAAGTTGGCGAGGCAAACATGATGATATTAAATCGCACCGGACATGGCTTGTCTAAAAAATAATACCACGACGCCTCATTTGTAAGCGATAGGAAACTATCATCATCGTTTAGATTATTGCGAATGTAAGCGATTGTTTGAGTGTATTCCTCTGGAAGATAAGCAGCGTCTGGCTTATTCAATGGGAAATTGCTGGACAATTTGCCGGAAGCAATTTGAAAGCCAAATACACATAGAAAAATAACGCTGACCGATAGTGTTTCACAGCGGACTAACAATGCAAATTTTGAAGTAATTTTTTCTTCAATGTGCAATAACGCTTGAGCAAAACAAGCGATTAGCGCCAATACAACGCCAATTGTGCTGTATTCGAGATGCGGCATATCGGCGCGTCCCATTACTCCGCGATAAAGAATTATTGCCGTGAGAATTGTTATGAATTCTGGAAAATATTGTGAAACGAACATGTAAGCCGGAGCTTTACTTTTTGGCATGTCCGTTTTGTTTCTGACGCCGGCAAAAAGCCAAGCTGCATATAGCGTCATGCCGGCAAGTATTATCAGATATATAAGAAATCGCGGCTGCGCAATATGATAAATCAGGCCGTCAAGCAAATCTTTATATTTTGGCATGTCTATAAAGCAGAACTGAATATAGGACGCAAAGTCCCAGCGCAAGGCAAACCCCAAACCAATCAAGCCAAGAACAATTCCAGCTAATGCTGGCAATATTATATTCTTGCGCTGACCTTTACCAAAATATAATAATGACAATCCGCCTAAAACAGCAATGGTAAGAGAAAAAATACCGCGCTCGAGAGAGTAAATCAAACCGAAAACCGGCAATAATCCCACAAGAAATGACGGCCAGACAACAGATGCATTGAGTCGTAAACGATTATGAAGCAATAATAATGAAAAGAGAGTTAGAAGCGTGGGCAATTCTCTTTGCATAAGCGTCATGCCGCCTTTGTAAGACAAAAAAGCGGCTGCAGAAATTGCAGCTGCTGACGCTAGCAAGCGTCCGCGATATAATTGAAGCACAGTAAGCCCAACTGCAATCCAAGCAAATATTTTTAAGATTGACTCGAATGAACGAACCGCTGCGATAGAGTGCCCGAACAGCTTAAATGCAACTGAAGATCTGATTGGATCTTGAATAAGTCCGTGAAGCGCAATAAAGTCACGAAACGGAGTTTGACCGTGATCATACGAAACGGCCGCGCCCATGGACTCGCCTTCATGAAAAGAATCATACATTGGCTCTTCTGCAAGATAGGCGTGAAGCGGCAATGCGCAACATAAGGCAACAAAGGCAATTGCAAAGTATTTTCCTGAGGAAATAATTGTCGGCTCAACAGAGCGGGGAATGGCAAATGAAACACTTCTGAGTTTATTGCTGCTTAAATAAGCAATAATAAAAAGCAGTGTTGGCGCTGTAATGACTGTCATTGTTCTCAGTACATTATTGGCCGGATTATAGTGCGCAGCAGCCAATATGCTGGCAATGTGATAAGGATTGCTAAATGGCAAAGTGATAACATTCCACAGTGCCGCGCCTAAAGTGCAGCCGGCACAAAGCAATAGTAAAAATATTGCAATCTGTTTTACCATGAAAATATCGTGCCGCGTATTATGAGCATTGCTTGTATATATTCCGAAACAATTATTTGCCGTCGCCGAGCAGTACGATATTACTTCTGTTTATAATGTGTTTGCAGGCGTTTCGCGTATCAATCACCACTGTGCTGTTTGTTGCTATCATTGTATAGTCAAAAACTGAATGATCGGTTGTAATGGCAACAACATCATATGATTTCAGTATTTCTGGCGTTATTTCCGGCAAGGAGTGAACCATTTGACTGCCAATGCGCGTTATAGGTATAAAAGGATCATGGTAACTGATATTGGTAATACCGTCTTCAATAAGCAATTCGGCAACTTTCAGGGCAGGCGAATGACGCAAATCGTCAACATCTCGCTTAAAAGCCATGCCAAGCAGCAGTACTTTTACTTTCTTGAGAGCAATCGGAAGATCTGCAATTGCGCGAACTATCATAGTTCGCACATAAAACGGCATGGATTCGTTGACTTCGGCAGAAAGTGTAATGAAATTCGTAACGAAGTCGTATTCGCGAGCCATCCATGACAAATAGTATGGATCAATCAATATGCAATGTCCGCCAATGCCAGGCCCTGGATAAAATGGCATGTAACCAAACGGCTTAGTCGCAGCGGCGTCTACAACATCCCATATATTCACGCCAATGCGGTCGCATAATTGAGCCAATTCATTTACAAGGGCAATGTTAACGCTACGAAAGATATTTTCGAGCAGTTTTTCCATTTCTGCAACCGCTGGAGTTTGCACCGGAATTATTTTCTCAATAATAAGTTGATTTACAGCGCAAGCCAGTATTGTGCAATGATTTGTTACTCCGCCAACTACAATTGGCGTATTTCCCGTATGCCATGTTTTATTGCCCGGATCAATGCGCTCCGGCGAAAAAGCCAAGAAATAATCATCACCGGCAGTAAATCCATTTTTTTCTAAAATAGGGCGCACATATTTTTCGGTTGTGCCCGGAAATGTCGTGCTTTTTAGAATTATTATCTGTCCTTTTTTCAAATATTTTGCCACTTCTCTAGCAGAGTCAACTATATGTGAAATGTCGGGATCTTTATTGGGAGTAAAAGGCGTTGGTACACAGATAAAAATAGCATCGCATTGGCTACAGCGAGAAAAATCATTTGACGCAGTAAATTTTCCGCTGCGAACAACCTCGCTTACATGCTCGCTGCTTATATCTTGTATGTAGTTTTCACCGCGCGTCAGCATTTCAATTTTCCGCGCATCCACATCTATTCCAATAACGCTCAAACCTTTGCGTGAAAATTCAATGGCAAGCGGCAGCCCGACATAGCCAAGTCCTATAACGCCAATAGTTATATCGTTGTTCCGAATATTGTCTAATATTTTGTTGATAAATTCTGTTTGTTCTTTTGCCGAGGAAGTCATTTTTTTTATTGTGAAATTATTAAGATATATTTTTGTTAGTAGTTTAGATATAGGCGGTTAAAGCATGTGTAATGCATAGCCATACTGCTTGGAGTAATAATCGCGATATTCGCCTGATCGCGCCGCATTTACCCATTCTGTATTTTCTACATACCATGCTACAGTCTCGCGCAGAGCTTCTACGAAGTTAGATTGAGGCCGCCATTGCAAGCGCGACTCAGCATAGCTCGGATCTATTGCATATCGGTAATCATGTCCGGGCCTCTCCTTCACAAATTTTATAAGCGACTCCGGTTTGCCGAGCATCTCAAGAATTGCTTTTACAATGTCAATATTTCGTTGTTCGCATCGCGCGCCGATATTAAATATTTCTCCATCTCTGCCATGCTGATATACCGCCCACACTGCTTGCGCATGATCGCGCACATGTATCCAATCTCGTATGTTCGCTCCCGATCCATAAACAGGTAGCGGCTTATTTTCCAATGCGTTGCATATCATAAGCGGAATAAGCTTTTCAGGAAATTGATATGCGCCGTAATTGTTTGAACAGCGTGTGATTGAGGCATTTAGTCCATGCGTGGCTACAAATGACTGCACAAGCAAATCGGCGGCTGCTTTCGATGCGGAATACGGCGAGCTTGGGCGCAAAGGACTGTTTTCAGTGAATGTTCCGTGGTCGCCGAGCGATCCATATACTTCGTCGGTAGAAATTTGAACGAATCGCAATCCGAATTTTATCGCCGCATCCAATAATACTTGAACGCCGACAATATTTGATTGGATAAAAGACGAAGAGTCAAGAATTGAGCGGTCTACATGCGTTTCTGCCGCTGCGTTAATAATTCCAGTAATTCTGTAATTTCTGCAGATATAGTCAATCAATTCAGCATTTTCTATTCGGCCGCGAATAAATACAAAGCGTTCATTTCGTATTGCGATATTGAGATTCATCAAATTGCCGGCATACGTAAGCGCGTCAATAACAATGATGCGGGCATCGCTTTCCTCGAGGAGAAGATGAACAAGATTGCTTCCAATAAAACCGGCTCCACCGGTAATTAGCATGGTTTCGGTCATATATTTCAGAAATTATAGAAAGCGACTGTCAAAATATTAAACAACGATTGAAATTTAATAATGTTTTATGCAAGAGATATGCTCTGCATTGCGCACGCAAATTGATTGCGACATTTCATGCTGTCGACAGCAATGAAACTACATTGCATGATTTATGAGCTACATAAGAAAAAGTAAGCAAAAAGCATTCAATAAAAGCCGGGTTTCTGAATAGATTTATGTAAGTGTGAACTGTAAAATATTACATGAAACATCGAAATTTTAAGATATAATTAACGTCTAACAAAAAAGAGGCGATTGTTGTAATCGCCCCTTTTTAGATGATGTTTTATATATATTTCTTGCAAATGATGATGAGGTGAAAATCGCTTCCTAAATTACACTTTGCACAGAATTATAAAAAAAGCAATTGTAAGACACAGTATTTGCGCGTCAATTACTTTATTATTGTCTGTTCGCATTTTAAAAAATAGTGCAGAAATATTTGGCGTGGAGCGAATTGCATGTTTAATTTTTTGCCGCAGTGAATTTTTCAACTTTATTAACAACGGGCGCAAGAGAGCGGAGATAGGCGTATATGGCTTCCAAATCTCCTTTATCCATTCCAGAATACATTATCCAAGGCATTAAAGTCTGCATTTCTCCCGAATGTATTTTTGGATTTACATAAGAACTGTCGGCATACTTTTTAAAGGTTTGAACAAACTCGTCTTCCGTCCAATTGCCAATGCCTGTAGCATTGTCGGGAGTAATATTTGCAGATCTTACAGTAGAGCCGTCGGGCAGTTTAAATTCAAATCCGCCTGCATATAATTGACCCACAAATTCGCCTTTCTCCTGCTTTGTGTGGCAGTCAATGCAGCCGGCCGCAGTGATCATATATTTCCCATAATTAATTTTGTCCGATTTTTGAGGGATGGACGTGAATGCCGGTTTCTTAGGAAGCGTGTTGATAATAAAATTCATGGGAAAATCTGGGCTTGATATTTCGTGATTACTTTCTATAGGTTTCAATCTTCGAATATATGCAATTATTGACTCAATATCCTTCGTATCCAGCTCGCCATAATGATGATAGGGCATTATCGCAAACAATGCTCTTCCATCTTTGGAAACGCCAGAAGTTACAGCTCTAAAAATTTCGCCATCAGTCCAATTCTGCAAATGATAAGGCGTTATATTAGGAGCAATAAATTTACCGGGGAAGCCTAACTTTTGGTCGAATGTTTCTCCGCCTTTGCCTTCGGTGCCAGCAACCAACGGACCAGTAAAAGAACTCCAATCGCGTGTGGAATGGCAGTCAATGCATAAAGTAACGTGATTTGCAAGATATTTGCCACGCTCAATTTTCGCATCAGTTGCCTCAACTTTTAGAGTTGGAGCATCGCCAATATTTGGCAGAAAGAACTTTACGTAGGTAAGCAAACCAATTATGGCGACAACAATTATGCCGATAAGATAAGCCGCATATTTTGCTATCTTTTTCATTGCATATATATTAAAATGTGAAACAAAAGAATTTATTATTCAACGAAAGAATGAATGTTGACAAGTAGTGCAAACAATTAAGCATCATTAAACTAAAGGAAAAAAACTAAAACGAAAACAAGACATGTAAAATTATAAATTAGTTTTGCAATAATGAACAAATGAAAACGATTTAATAATCATATAAAATGATTGTAATTGTATTCTGCGGGCAAGTTCTTTATTTCTGAACCTTTTGAATTGTTCTATTCCTAAATGCGGAGAAAGATTATGTTATTTATTTCCTACAATTAAAGAGGGTTTCAAAGGATATTTTTATTCTCTAAAAATTGAAGCGCTTCATCTGCAACATAAAATGATCCGGCAATGAGAGTGGGCTTTCCTGTTTGAAGCGCAAGCGCAATACCATCGGCAACGGAATCGGCGGCAATGACGTGTTGGAATCTTGCGCTGCTTGCGCGATTGGCGAGTTCTTTGGCAAACAGCGCTCGATTGTAATTGGGAGCAACTGCAATGAGCGTATCAGTAATATTATGCAGCAAGGCGAGCATGTCGGAAATATCTTTGTCGGCCATAGCGCCAAAAACTATTTGCCATTTAACGTCTGCATAGCCGCAATCTTTCAATGTTTGCATCAAATTCCTAATGCATGCAGGATTATGGCCAACATCAATGACCAGCGGAGGATTTTTCCGAAGCAGTTCAATCCTTCCCGAAAGCCCTGTCAGTTTTTTCGTTTCTTTCAATCCGTTTCGCACATTCGCTTCGCTTGTAGGAAATGTATCGGCTATTGCGTCGAGCGCTGCCATGACCGTGGTGATATTCTGCGTTTGAGCATGACCGGCTAATCCGCACTGCACATTGTCGAGAATGGCATTTGGCGCTTCAATGCGAACAGACATCGAAAAGTCATGGCGAAATTCTAATGGAATTGCCTTGTATTTATTGGATGCAGGGGTTATGTCTGTTTGATTTTGCTTTGCTATTCGTTCGAAAACATGCACGAGTTTCGGGCACGATTCGCCAACAATAACCGGCGTATGAGGTTTGATAATGCCGGCTTTTTCTGCCGCGATAAGCTCTAATGTATTTCCAAGATATTCCGCATGGTCGAAATCAATGCTTGTAATAACTGAAGCCAAAGGATTCAGAATATTTGTGGCGTCCAATCTGCCGCCCATTCCGGTTTCGATTATGGCGATATCTGTAGATTGTTCTGCAAAGTAGGAAAATGCGGCTGCAGTGGTAATTTCAAAAAAAGTGGTGTGTTCTTTTTCGGATTCTGCCAAAAGAGGCGATACAATGCGCGCTATGTCGGCATCTGAGATTTCTGCGCCATTAACCCTTATTCGCTCGTTGAATCTGCGAATATGCGGCGATGTATACAGTCCGACCCGATAGCCGGCAGAGGCGAGAATTGCGGCAAGCATGGAGCAAACCGATCCTTTGCCATTTGTGCCGGCAACATGTATTACAGGATAGGATTCCTGAGGATTTCCAAGCATTGCGACAATAGTTGAAATACGCTCCAAACCCGGGCGTATTCCAAAGCGATGCAATGAAAATAAGCGATCGAGCAAAGGTGTTATAGTTGCGTTCATGCATTCAGCATTTGATGCAGCAGCCGCAGGGAAGTCAGATGAAATACATTGTGCACCCGAATGATTTCAGCCCCGCAATCGAGCAGCAGCGAATGGAGCAAAGCAGTCGCGGTATCGCGTTTGGCCGGCTCGTCAATATTGAGGAGCTGCCCCAAGAAAGCTTTTCGCGAAATGCCAAGAACAAGCGGTATGCCTAAATCCTTAAATTCACGGTGATTGCGAAGCAGATGCCAATTATGTTCGGCTGTTTTGCCAAAGGCGATGCCAATGCCAACATCGCCATATATTTTTTTAATTCCCATCGATCGGGCAAAGCGCAATTTCAGCGCCAATTCATTTTTTACTTCCGACACGACATTTTTGTAATACGGCTCATCCTGCATATTCTGTGGCGCACCTTTGCTATGCATCAGAATAAAGGGCACTTTTGCGGCTGCGACAACATTTGCCAAAGCAACGTCATATTCTAATCCGCTGATATCATTAACCATTGATGCGCCTGCTTCGATGGCAGCCTGCGCTACTTGGCTTTTGCGAGTGTCAATCGAAACTGGAATAACTTTGTCAAATCTCCGTATTGCTTCAATCACTGGGATAACTCGCCGAATTTCTTCGTCAATGCTTACATCTTTCGCGCCGGGGCGCGTGCTTTCGCCTCCAACGTCGAGTATGTCTGC
Organism: Chlorobiota bacterium; assembly: GCA_039810485.1. Lineage (GTDB taxonomy): Bacteria > Bacteroidota > Ignavibacteria > Kapaibacteriales > UBA961 > JADZAA01. The sequence continues at coordinate 31,712 of JBDHXA010000031.1, forward strand.
TCCATCGCCTATAAGAGAAATTGCATGCTCGGCGGCGGTATCCGTTGAGAAATATTGGCCTCCGTCAGAAAATGAGTCTGGTGTTACATTGACAACGCCCATTATTTTGGGAAAATCCGGCAAGCTCATATAAATTCGCAGTATTTATGGAGTAAAACAACTGACTTCATGATATTTAGAAGCAGGACAATATCCAAATTTACGATTTTTTACGTATTAAGAAATTTTTAAGAGATTTTATCTACATAATAAAGATGAGCCCCCTCTTAAAAGGTTGTTTATTTTATTGAAGGAAGTTAAAATAAAGAGGCGGATTCAACACTGAAGTGCAACACTTTTGTAATTATCAGTA
>JBDHXA010000032.1:0-31875 GCA_039810485.1 Chlorobiota bacterium
CAGAAGACCCCGGAGGACAATCAACACAATCGCCGTTTGTATTCCTTATTTTATTAGTTGGGCACGGTGGTTTAAGCGTATCATTTACGCAAATTCCATTTATTGCAGAAGACCCCGGAGGACAATCAACACAATCGCCGTTTGTATTCCTTATTTTATTAGTTGGGCACGGTGGTTTAAGCGTATCATTTACGCAAATTCCATTTATTGCAGAAGACCCCGGAGGACAATCAACACAATCGCCGTTTGTATTCCTTATTTTATTAGTTGGGCACGGTGGTTTAAGCGTATCATTTACGCAAATTCCATTTATTGCAGAAGACCCCGGAGGACAATCAACACAATCGCCGTTTGTATTCCTTATTTTATTAGTTGGACACGGTGGTTTCGGTGAATCAATTATTACGGTATCGACGCAATTTCCATCTGAATCAAGATTATATCCCTCTGGACATTTGATTTTTGATTTATTTAGATTAATGCCTACAGCCAAACCGAAGCGCATCGTGGCGAGATTCCAATCAAGTTTATTGCTTATTTTTGAAAAATAGAGAGTGTATTGGACCTCCGGCTGTATAAACATCGTTGATGAGAGAATTATTGGCTGAGCAAGAACGCTTGTAACTCCCTTCAACAAAGAAGGCGCATCATCTATATTTTCATTTGAGTTAATAATTCTGGTCGTAGAATTTTCTTTGGAAAAAACATACCCTGCATCCCTTGCCGAGCCAATTAGTTCTTCTTGTATGGAATAATTTACGTTTTTTAGAAAAGCAAAATTAAGTCCTAAGGTTAAAAGTGTTGATATTTTTGGCACCACAAAAGTAAAACCGGGCATAATATCCAATATTGTTGGTGATGAAGTGAATCCCTTTTGTGTCTCTGCCGCACTAATATTGGATGACTGTCCTTTTTTTGATAATTCTACAAATCCTATAACTGATTTGCTTACATTTGAAGTGAAAACAGAATTATAAGAACCGCACAGATAGAATGCGAATGACTGCCATGGATAAAATTCAAAGAAACCTCCGCCCGAGTATAAATTCGAGCTTAAAGAACTTTTAGGCGGATCTGTCAACCCAATAATTGTGCTCGTGTTAAGCGATTGTTTGTTCAAAGTATAGCTGCCAAATAATCCAAATCGTAAGAATGACGTTGTAATCTGTTGAGCATTAGGTGAAATTGATTGAGAAGCGTTGTCTGACAAGTTATTCTTTGTTTCATTTAGAGACGATAACTGCGCTTTAGACGCAATTACGCTAATTGCTAATATCATGAATAAAATAGCGGCGACATTATGTTTCATTTCTTACAATTTACAACAGAAATGGGCTTAACCTCTTAGATTATTTTGCAATATTGCAAAAAATAAAATGAACAACAAAAAAAATGGAATTAATGAATGCGATTTTTTGGAGAATAGGGGATTCAGTACTGAAGAGCAACACATTTGCAATTATCTGCGAATGCATGAATTGGAGTTTTCCATCCAAGTATTTTCCTTGGACGATTGTTTAATCGTCTCTTTGCCTCTGTAAATTCAGAGCCTTCAACTGATAGAAACCCTCGCTTTTTAGGGAAATACTGTCTGATTAGTCCATTGGTATTCTCGCTTGTTCCGCGCTCCCACGAGTGATATGGATGGCAAAAATATGTTTCGGCTGATAATGATTTCGATATGGTTTCATGGTTGCTAAACTCTTTGCCATTATCAAATATCATTGTGCGAACATGCTGTTTGCACGGCAAAAAACAATCTAACAATGGCTGATGTAACGATGTCGGATGATTTGCTTGCAACAGATGCTATAAGCACGCTATGCGACTTTTGCGTTAGACTAAATTGACCAATGCTCTCTTGTGAGATTTGCCGATAATTGTGTCTACCTCCTAATGACCAAACCATTTGCGATTCTCAACCGAGCCGGGACGCTCTTTTATGCTCTTGCGGTTCGGTGTATGACCGCGCAAGTCCTTGTCAATTCCCCGCTTTCGGTATTTCCTGCGCGAATGGCGAAGATGCTGGTGTAATGGTGCCTAATGCTTTCTTGTCCTACCAAATATGTTGATAAATACGCTCATGACTGATGCTATAGCCGATGCGCAAAAGATCGTGTGAAATCTGTTCCGGACTCAAGTCGAAACGTATCAGATCCTCTACAATAGAGGGCAGCTCGCCTTTGAATTTTAGAGCTTTGCCTTGACGGCGGTCGCGCCCTTGATATTTCGACTGTGCTTGCTTATGCCTAAATCCTCATTCGCTTTATTGCGGCGAAATTCACGGCTGAGAGTAGATGCAGAAACCCCAAGTTTTGCTGCAATGCTTCGCAATGAAACTTTATTCCTAAGCATCATTTCTATTTCGCATCTTTGCTCTTGGGTTAGGTATTTATAGACGCTGGGTATTTTATGCTCCGATTGTGATAAACTCCTCGCTGGGTTGTTGCACTAGGACACTTTACCCAACTTTTTACTTATTTCATCCGTTGCTTACAGTGTTAAATCTGCTTAGCATAAAGTTGTAGTCGTCATACATTTTTCCATGCTCTTTTTCAGAAGTAAGTCAAATAATACTGATAGATATTTGCATTGAAAACGCGAACCTTGTTAACAGTTCACGTTAACAAATGAAAGCAATACTTAGGGTTATTAGCAATATTTCAGTATAACATCAAATGTTATCTGTTTTTTTTCGGATATATAAGACAATTTCAGATGGATGAGGAGCGTCGCCTCGTTCGCTCATATTAACAATTTCAAGGGGTTGGTCAGGTTCAATAACGGAAGTATCTGGCTTGAGAGAAAAAAGCACCATTCCGTAAGGCGGCACTAATTCCTCGTCTTTTTCTATACGAATGCGTTGTGCGCCTAAAATACGTCGTTCACGCAATGAACGAATCTTGCTTTTTGTGCCTATAACGCTTGATTCAATCCATGTAATAATATCTCGTTCTGACATTCCTGTTTGACCGCGAACACCAATACATAAGGGAGTTTGCAACCATTCACGTTGAAACATTATGCTATAGGCACCATTTTCATAAGTGAAATGGAGCATTTGATGCGACTCAAGAATACCTTCTTTTATCATGCGGAATATATATTCTTGTAATTCTAGAAAATTTGGCAGAGAATCTAAATGATTGTAAGCTGCAAATATAGGCGGGACGCTACCTTGTCCTAGAGAAGCTATACTTCCTGCAATAGCGCATAATCCCAAATACAATTGATAAGGATGCGCCGATCCGCTTGCAATGAGCCCCTCTATCTGAGGGAGCATTTGTGTCATTGCCTGTATTTGTTGTCTTGTAGTGGCAATAAAATTAAGAATGCTGTATGCTGAAGGCGAACGTAGTTTATCAGCTAACGACATCGATTTTTCTCGTAATTGCGCTGTAATTGTTTGGCATATTCCTCCAATCTCCGAGCTCTGAGATGCAATAAGTAAAGGAGGAACATATTCTGAGTGGACTATGCTGTCATTCTTCAATTTAAGGCGCGCAATGGGAATAGAAATGTATTTTTGAGATGGAGCTTCACCTGCCATAAGAGTAACTTTAGGAAGCAAGCGAGGAATAGAAACTTCATTCTCTCCAGTACTGTCGTCTGGCACAGGAGCACCTTCAACGGAGTCATAGCGTCTCAAATCGCCTTGTACCCACGATGCGCCTAATTTAAGCGCGGGCACTGCAACATAAACCGTAAGGTCGCCATTCTTCATGGCTGCACGGTATGGTTTTAAATCAAGCTCTAATTTTGAAGAACCTAAATACGGATAAGAACACACTAAACCATCTGGCAGAATAATCTCCAATTCAGTTATTCTCAATACGTCGCTGTAAAGCATAAGTGAATCGAAAGATAATAAGCGAACTCCCCAATGATAAGGAGATATTACCCCCAAATGATAATTCATGAGAATTTCACTTCTTAACGAGCTTTGTTGAAAATGCTGCGGAACGAGTAACATGCCTTCGTACCATTGAATTGCTTCGGGTATTTCACGAGCGTTTGATATTGCCATGAGAATATTTCCTTTTGTTAGTGTAAATCGGTTGCTATAGAGTTACTTTACGGGTTCAATTGAAAAATCTTTTTCTTGGAATATGAGGTTAATGTCAGAATAGGGATCCATTGGCAAGCGATGTGGTCCGGGTGAAAAATAATTTGCAAAAACCAACGCTCCCACAGCTTTTACTTTTATCGGCAACTCTATATTCCCTACATTTTGACCAGGAGTCCATTCATATTCCCATACATCGAATCCATGGCCTTTAGGATAATTATTTCGTATTTCTCTACGTTTATCGAACCATTCTTGTGCTGTCATTGCTGTTAATTGCTTTTGCAGCAATTCATCGTAGATAAGAAGAATATCTACTTGAATAGGATTGTCTTGATTAACTTTCTGATTAATGCTGATATTAGCAGTCACCTTTGATCCGAAAAGTGCGCTAACCCATACTCCAAAGCCACATGAAGCAAGCATGATTACTGATAGCAACAATATGGCAATCATCATTATCTTTTGGATTAAACTATGCATTATATTTCTCCTCTTGGCAGATATTCTGCTTTATTGCTAATATTTATTATTCGGTGTCATTAAGTTCTTTTTAAAAAAATTGCCCAATTAGTCGCACGGCAGGAACAATTCTAATTTTCTTTTTCAATGTATTAGCGACAGATGTATTGGCGATAGATTGTGGGGATTTTAAATTATCGAATAATCCAAGTCGAACTATATACCATTGTTTGCTTTGACTTTCTGAGATAATAATATACGACTTAAATTCCATTGTTAACAGCTCTTTCTGACGGAATTATCTAAGTTCAAGCCCTCTAAACATACTGAGTTGCAAAGTGTAATATGGTTTGTCTTATTTAAAGAAAAATTTTCTGCTACTCTGTTTATTTGCATTTATTAAATACATCGTGATGCATCAATAGCTTTGTGCTTGTATCTTTTGCATGAATGGCAAGCGAATATAGATTTGTTGTATCCGCACTGCTGTTTTTGGGGCTGCTTGTCGAAAGTGAAGGAAAAATAAAGCCCTATTAGCATGCCTGCACTTAATAATAATATGACTAATATAAATCCGACGCTAAGAACAACTGCAAATGAACTACTAGAAAATGCAAAGATATATCGTTCCTGCACCCTATGAAATATACAAATAACTACAAATCTAACTAATTGTAATCAAAAAAATAAATATACAATATTTTTGTATGTTATATTCTGCAAAGGCAAAATTACCGATTTTTCTTATTAGATGTGAGAATAGAGTAAAAACAAAAATAACGGAAAAAATTAGCGACAATCTAATTGGAATTTTAAGGTATTAATTCGGTAAATTGCCCAGGCATTAGTATTGATATTACTCCGCCCCACATACACATGAGCATAGATGTGTTGTTGAGTGCAGGCATAGTCCCAAGCAAAACCGTAGGCGAGCCAACTATCCATGGAGCAACTGTAACAGGTATGCAAGGCATCGGCGTCAGAACGCCTAACGCTGCCGCCGTTGCTGCTGCTACCATCGGATTAGACGGGGTAATGCACAATCCAAAAGGTAAAATATTAACAAAAGGAGCAAAATCCATAATATTGGCAGCCGGTACTTTGCTGGTCATCGCACGATTTATTGGTAAAACATTCATTGTAGATGGGGCCAAACCAAAGCTACATTTTAACATGGCTCCCATGGCAGTATGCATTGCCACTATTGTTCTCCGATTATTCGTTGGACAAAATCTGATAAAAATGGTTTTTTAGGCTTTTTTTCTCCTAATTTAGAATTTATTTTTTCGCCGTTCTCGTTAAATTCTACCGGCTCGCCAATTAATTTTCCAGATTTAAAATATTGCTTGCGTGCTATGGTACTTGTGGTTTGATGATATAAAAGACATTCTCCTTCAAGATTGTTCTGTTTGAAAAAACATTTTTCACGCAGTTTCCCGTTTTCAAAATATTTTAAACATTCTCCTTCGAGCATATTATCTTTATATCGAGTTTTTTCGCTGATTTTTCCACTTGGGTAATAGAGAATATTGTCGCCGTCAAGCAAGTCATTTATGTAAAAACACTTTCGAAGGAGTGCGCCGTTCTTGTCATACCATAATGATTCGCCGTTTAGTTTGCCGTCAGCATATATGATTTTTGATGCAAGCTGTCCGTTATCGTTATATGAAATTGTCTCGCCGTTCTGTTTGCCATTCTTATAGTGTATGCGTGTTCGCGGCATGCCATTGTCGTACAATACGGTCTCGCCATCAAGTAACCCCGCCTTGTATGAAATGCGCTGCTTCAATTTCCCGTGCTCATTAAATATTTGCGTTTCTCCATATAGCTTGCCGTTAACAAAATTTGACTGTTGGATTTTAGCACCATTTGCCGTATATGTTGCCGTTTCTCCATTGAGCGAACCATTAACAAACGTGCTTTTTTGCAATAGAGTGCCATCTTCTGAATAAATCAGCATTTCGCCGTCAATCTGCCCGGCAGAATTAAGATTAATTATCCTTTTGGGTGTGCCCGAAGGATATGTTTCTTCATGTTTTGATCGCTCTTCTGTCATTGTATTGTCTCGTATAAAGGCAGGCAGAATCAGTTTATCATTACCATTCCACCTTTGAGAATCAACATGCCACCTCCGTCAACGGTTTGTGCGGCAGCAGCTTTATTTGTCATAGTAACGCCGGCATCGTTTGTAAGCATAACTCCTGCTTTGTTGTCAAGATTAACACCAGCTTCGGATTTGAAGTTTACTCCGGCTTTATTATCGAAGTTGACTTGTGCTTCGTGCTTCATATTCAGTCCGGCTTTGGTGTTGACATTCATTTTGGCTTCGAGAATATAGTCCTTTGCAGATTTGAGTTTGATATCGCCCATTGTAGATTCGAGAGATATTGTCTTGCCTTTGATTATAATGTCGCCGCTACCCTGCGATCCTGTTGCCTCGATGGTAATTGAATCGCCTTTTACAGTTAATGTATAAGTTTTACCGACGATATGCTCATAAGTTCCTTCATTGATGTGTTTCTCAAACTTGTCATCGCCTAAAACAGTAGTTTTACGATTGCCACCTTTAACTATCAGCGTATCTATAGCATCGCCATCTAGCTCGGGTTTCTTGGCCTTGTCGGATTTGTCGCTGCTTGAATCTGGTTTTTCAACAAATATCTGACGGTTGTTGTGAATAACAGTAACGGCATCATTTTTCACTACTTCTGTCCGATCATTCTCTACGCGGATATTATAGTCCTTTTCGGCGTGTAAGAATACTTCCTCTTCTCCCTTTTTATCCTCAAACCGCAGTTCGTTATAGCCGTCGTCAGTTTCTTTGCTTGAATGCGTCTTGATAGTAGAGCGCGTCTGGTTGGCTGGAAGATCGTAAGGTGCAGGTTGCTGTGCGTTATAGACCATTCCTGTAATTAAAGGTCTATCAGGATCTCCTTCGATGAATGACACCACGACTTCCATACCAATGCGAGGTGTAAAAATAATGCCCCAACCCTTGCCAGTCCATCCTTGTGCTACTCGTACCCAGCATGAGGATTTCTCGTCGTATTTACCTTCTTGGTCCCAGTGAAACTGCACTTTAACGCGCCCGTATTGGTCAGAGTAGATTTCCTCGCCAGAGGGCCCGGTAACCATTGCTGTCTGGGATCCGTAAATTCGAGGACGCGAAGTATTGCGGGGCGGGCGAAAGGTGACAGACGATGGCAAAGCCTCGAAGGAATTTGAATATCGTTCAGGAGTGGCTTCTATGTACAAAGTATGAAGAATATAATCCTGATTCAACTCTTCTCGTAAATGCTCAGTCATGCTGAACTTGCCGCCGGCATAAAATGCCTTGATTTGAGATTTGCCAGAAAGTGTCTTGCGAAATGCTTCGCGTTCTGCAATGCGCAATGCTGCGCGCGCATCTGCAGTAGTGCTGTCTTTAATACCGGCAGGGTATTCATACACGCGCATGCTGCCGCTCGAGACACCAGGAACTTCGAGCAATAAATCATTGCGCGAAGTTTCAAAATTATAATCATCAACTGCAAATTTACCGGTTACTAACTGTTGTTCGAATGTGCATTCATTGATGATTTCTTCTTCATTAAGAAAGGGATCATTGGTGCTCCCCAACAAGGAATTAGCTAAAATTGCATCGGAAATGGGCGTGGCGATTGGCAGCAAATTGTCAAGCGACGGAATAAGATTGGTCAATCCTGTTACATCAAGCGATGCAATGCGCATTTCATCTAATCCTTCTCCGATGGAACCAATAGTTCCAACTGCTTGCTCAAGCCTAGCTTCTGCATTGGCAATTGTATCGGATATGCCCTTGAGGCGAGATAAAATGGATACAATGCTATTGTTAGCGGCTTCTATTCGTTGTTCAGGATCTTGCTGTTCGATGCTCATTATTGAGTCAAATATCTGAATATAATGATTTTATACGCCAAATTGGCGGCGTGCGTCAATAATTGATTGATCCATTTGTTCTTCTGCGTCCGCGATTTCTCTTTCAATTGCATCATTCATATTTTGAAGAGATCTGGATACTTCTGAGTCGGCACGTGAAATCATGCTGTCAACCAGCCGAGATGCCCTCTCTATGGCATCATCAAATTTCGATTCAGCTTGTTGGATGCCGTTGTCGCATTTCTGCTCTAATTGTGATATGACGTTATCTATTTTTGATTTGATGTCATTAATAATGTCGTCAACTTGTGATTCGGATTGGGACATTTGATTTTTAAGAGATGTTTCAGCGTTTGTCCATGTTGAATATAAATTGTCGTATCCGGAAGTAATTTCTCCTTTAACCCTTTGCTCTGCATCGGAAAAGGCAGAATCTACACGAGATTTACCCTCCTGGATTTTTGATTGAATTTCGGATTCAGCATCATTTACTTTCTGTTTTGCATCCTCTGCAAATTCTTTGGCTTTGTTTTGAGCATCGTTAATTTTTGCCTCGATCTCGTCAATTTTTGCGTTAATATTTGATTCTTCTTCATTAACTTTCCCTTCAACTTCTTGGAGCCGTGTTTTGAGATAGATCACTGCATCGTTTGCCTTCTGAATGCCTTCGTCTAATGTGTTTTGAATAGATGAGAACTTCTCCCAAAACTCGTCAATTTTCTTTTGTATTTCGTTGCGAACTTCGGCAATCTTATCGAGAACTTCTTGTCCTTGCTTTGCGATGTTCTGCACTTGTTCTCCGGCAGCTTCTAAATATTGACGAGCAGCAGGAATAGGAGATTTAGCTGCTTCTACGGCTGCATTTGCTCCAGCGGCTTGTGTAGCAAGTATCTTAGCCGTTGGGTCAAGCATCCCATTCGAATCATTATTGCCGCTTCCCATCAGCGAAGCCCACATTTGCTTTGCTTTCTCTATAAGTTTTTTTACTTCTTCCAGCTTCGACAACGCTGATGTGATTGTATCTGCTATCGTTCCGAATTTGTCAGTAAAACCATCAACGACTTTGACAACAGTATCGATAACTGACGTGACAGTTTTGATAACTTGCATGATTTGATCAATTTTTTCGCCTATTAATTCTTGATATTTCTTGATAAGGTCTTCAAATTGTCCGATTTTTTCGTCAATTGTGTCTAAGACTGCATTGATTGGTGTAAAGACGTTGTTAATTTCGTTCTGAACTCCTGAAAGCAACTCTCGAACTTTTTTTAGCTGTTCGCGCAATGTCTCTGCTGTTTTGTGTATTGGATCAGTAGGCGGTATTATGCTAAGGACTTTCTGTTCAAACTGCTCGACAAGTCCGTCAAGTTGATGCAACCGCTGCTGTATTTCTGCGCCTGTTGAATGGACAGGATTTTTGATTTGCTCAACTGCCTGATTAACCTTTTGCTGAATTTCGTTGAGTATCTTTTTTGCATCGTTCAATGATTTTTGTACAGGTTTTATTGCATCATCTTTGGCTTTCATCAAAGAATCGACAATGCCATTGATGGTTTGCTCGGCGTGCACTAACTCGGAATTTGCTTTGTTAAGAGTTTCATTTTTGGCTGATGCTGCCGTTCCGACCGAATTATTCAAGAATGATTTGGCATCTTGAATTGCTGATTTTATAGAATTGGAAGCATCGTTTTTGGCAACGTCAAGATTTTGCAAAGAAGTTTGCACTTGCTGTTTGGCTTGGTTTAGCGCATTATTCAGCAAAGATGTTGTCTTGCTTTTTGTTTGATGTAAGCGGGCGACTAAATTCTGTGCTTTATCTTTAACAATTTTGGGCACAGAATTTATTTTTTTCTGCACTATAAGATCAAGTCCTGAGATGCGCTGCTGTGCTTGTGCATAATCTTGGTCAGATTTCTTACGCAACAAAGCCATTGACTCGTTGACTTTTTTTTGTAAAGCGGCTGTTGTTGCATCAGAACGAGTTTGGATGACGCTGTTGATTTGTACGATCTTATTGTCGTAATAATCGCCAAGCTCATTAGCGCAACTCTGCGAAAATGCCCTTGCATCGCTCGTGCGAGTTTTGAAACGCGCAATCGTATCATCAGTATATTTTCTAAGTTCGTCAATTTTTTTATTGATGTCATCAACAGCATCGCTCAACTGTTTCTTAACATCGTCTATTGCTTTTTCAAAGCGAGCTGCGATATCATCTGCATATTTTTCAAGCTCGTCAACAGTTTTGCCGGCATCTTCAATCTTTTTATTGAGAAAATCGCTTGTATCTTTAATAAATTTCTTAAAATGCTCTACAAGCCCGACTGTAAAATCGTCAATTTGTTTGATTTTATCTTCAGTATTTTTGATTTTGCCTTTTAAATAGTTGATTGTGTCATTGACTGTAGCTTGAAAATCAAGAATAATCTTATGACCTTCTGTGATGCGACTGCGCACCCAATTCGCTTTTTGGATAAGTGGGTCAAACAGTCCTTTGAAAGAATCAAGCAAATCTTTAACTTTATTTTGGGCGATTTCTACTTGACTACGCAGTTCGCCTATAGTTTGCGATGCTTGACGTGCAAGAGCAAATGCTTCCGGCACCTGTTGTTGAGCTGACTTAAGCAGTTGTTCCAAAACAGGAAATTGTTCCAAAGAGTTGAGAGCGTTGCTAATAGCTCCCTGTGGATTAGGCTGTTCTTTTACGTCGGAAAGCGATCGAATGGCATTTTCAGCAGTATTAATTGCATTGCTGACGGTTTTTTGGGAGTTTGCCCCTGGTAATGCACCTAATCTCTCTTCAGTTTGGCGCAACTCCGCTTTAGCAGATTCATGAGCCTTCTGAACAAGTACTGATGCTTGTTGTACAGCAGTTGCTTCTTGTTCGGCAACATTTTGCTCTTGAGCCATTTCTTGGGTGGCTTTATCTCGAGTTTTTTGCGCTTGCTGTTGAGCTTCTTGCCTTGATTGTTCTTGTTCAGGTGTGAGCGGCTCATCAGGAATTTGCTTTCCTGCCTGCGACACTTGCTTTCCGCCTTGCTGCGGCGTTTGTTCTTCTGCCTGTTGAGATATTTGTTCTTCTGTCTGTTGCGGCTTTTGTTCTTCTGCCTGTTGCGGCTTTTGTTCTTCTGTCTGCTGCGGCTTTTGTTCTTCTGTCTGCTGCGGCTTTTGTTCTTCTGTCTGCTGCGGCTTTTGTTCTTCTGTCTGCTGCGGCATTTGTTCTTCTGTCTGCTGCGGCATTTGCTCTTCTGTCTGCTGCGGCATTTGTTCTTCTACATTTTTTTTGTCGTCATCAACGTTTTGGGCTTCAGCAGATGCTCGAGAAGTTTTATCAGAAAGAATATCGCTTTTATCGGCAATATCTGCCGCAGGTTGTTTTTCTTCCTCTTTTATCGGCATTTCTGTTTTAGGAATATCAGCATCATTCAACACCTCTGATATAGTATTGCTAATATCGGAAACTTTAGGAGTTGTTTTGTCGATAATAGATGAATCTTTTATTTTATCGTCATCGAAATATCCTAAGATGGTTTCAGAAGAATTTTTATTAGTAAAAATTTTATCATCTTGCTTATCAGACAAAGCATTAACAATTTCATCATTTGCCGGTGATTCATCAAGAGTGTTTGATGCAAATGGCGACCTTCTCCTATCGCTTAGGTCTCCTTCTGAGCTCGGTAAGTTAAATTTGTCGCTATCAATACGAATGTCATTGCCATCTGCTTCTGCGCTAATCTCTGTCTCAACAATGTGTTTGCCGAGATTTTTGTCAGATGTGCTTTTGCCTGCCACCTTTGCAAAGTCGGGCGATTCTTTAGTGCTGCCTGCACTTTTATTATCGGCTTGTTGTCCGCCTGAATGATTTGTTTTCTTTGCCATTGCCATCACAGATTAAATTAAATGACTGAATTTTATAGAAATCCGAAGCAGAGTACTTTTTAGTGGCCTGATCTGCGGGATGGAGAAAATCGCGCATTATCCAAACCGCCACATTTTTCATGTACTGATGTGTCATCGGCAAGCACTAATGTGTGTTTGTCTTCGGCATGATCAAAATAGTAAAAAATCCCTTCTTCTTCCATTAAACGCGATACAAAGTTAAAAGCAGTTTCATTGTATTGTACGCAATATTCTCGTACCTGATAAGTTGATTTGGTTGCATTGCGGTATTCTGCAAAATCATATTCATCAAATATTTGTGTGATAATTTCAATCGCTGATTTTTCCTGAAATATGCGTGAATTTTGTGTCAGTGTCAAAATCCAAAGCCACGGCACAACCTCTGCAAAATAGAATGTGTGATCAACGGTATTTCCTCCGTGAGCAAATCGTGCAACATAGCCGTTGATAAAGCGCTTTGTTCCGTCAGCAAGCATGATGCTGATTGTAACTTGTTTGCCTACAATGGAATTAAAATCAAGATTGTCTTCTTTCGCCGTCATTTCGAGCGTAAAGTGAAACAGCGACGATATAGATTCGCGGCCTGTTATTCGTAGTAATAGTAATACGCCTGCGCCTAGAGGTGTTTTTACTTGAAGATAAACTGGTTTTTCGCCTTCTTCAGCAGCTGCCGCTACAATTGCAGCGTTCAAAGACATATCTATTGGAAGTATATTATCCAATCCGGGTACTTTGGGAAGCAACCCAGTAACATCAAGTGCTGCAATGCGTATTTCATCAAGACCTTCTCCAATGTTTCCTACAGTTTGCGATGCAGCTTCAAGTCGCGCCTCTGCGTCGGCAATTGTGTCGGATATTCCCTGTAAGCGAGATAATACTTTGCTAATGCTGTCATTCGCAGCTACAATTCCTTCTTCGGCTTCGCGCCTTTTAGCGTTGTTTGTGTTTTCTTGCTGTTCTTCAGCCATAATTTTGTCAGCTGTTATAGAGGTCGGTTTTCACTGCCAACTAAATATCATGCAAGATAATGAATATATTTTTATAGAACAACTATATTATTGTTCTACTGTTAATTTCTTTGTATCTAAGTATAAAGTCATTGCAATTTGTCGTAAGCAATATACGTTCGCCTCTGAATTTGTTTCTGTTATTTTTTAGCTCATCTTAAGCAAAATAGAATTGAGAAACGTAAATAAGAGAGTTATTCATTCATAATTAGGAGGAAGTATGTAAAAGGAATTGCTTGAGTATTATACAGATTACTTAATCAGTTCGTCTGGCATGCTACAGCAACCGATATGTAAAATCCGATACGATGTGATATCAGCCGCGATAGAATCATAAGATTTATATCTGGCAAAGAAATATGACAGCGAAGAATTGCGGCAATCAGCCAAGCCCATTGTACGAAAAATCGAGCAGCCCGTCGGCATGATAATCTTTGGTGACAATATGTGGAAGAACCTTGCGCCTATGAAAACAATAAACAATCTGGAATTTTGACAGTTTTCAAGGCAGGAATGTCAAGCGCATCAATTTTTTGAAAGCGGCTGCCAGACAATCAGAAGCATTGCAGAAAATGACGCTAAGGCAATTAAAAAATCAACTGAGCTTGAATATGTGTTTAAGCGTTGTCCCAAAAGAATTTGCAATTCATTGCCTTTGATGAGTGCCTCAAAAGGAACGGCATTGGTATATCTTAGCAATTTTAAATCAAAAATCATGAGGTAGACCTCTATTGGCATGCAGCAATAAAATAAAACGGCAGCCATAAATATTCCGCCATTTTTCCGAAAAATGTGTTTGTATTGAATGGTAGCACCGATGGCTCCAATCAATGTCGCCGCATATCCGAGCATTGTGTAAAATGCTGTAAGAGCATAGATGCGAATAGAGTAATTCACTTGCGCATCAGAAAGAAACGGCTTGCGCACAAGTGTTCCGGGAAGATAAATATCATAGATGACAGAGGTGCGCACTATGCTTCCTCCGAGAAAAACCACTCCTCCCAAAACTATCAGCGATAGAAAGAGTTTAGCAGAAATAGAGCGCATTGTAATTTGAGTGTGCAATTTTTACACTAATACAGATTGACATCCAAAAAGATAGATATAAATTAAGAAATATCATTCATATACAGCATTAATAGCGAACGGAAATCAGATCATTTCAAATATAAAAAATTTCAAATATCCCGTTTCAGGCATTCCAAGGAGCATAGGGTGGTCGGGCGATTGCATGCCGCGATATACATAGCGCAATCTGCGATAAAGCGATGCTGCCTGCTGATGCACTATTTCTATAAACGATTGTTCTGAAACGTGATGCGAACAGCTTGCTGTCGCAAGCAATCCTCCGGGCGGTAGCATTTTCATTGCCAAACGATTGATCTCGGCATAACCGCGCAATGCTTGCGGCACGTTTTTTTTACTTTTTGTAAATGCAGGCGGATCGAGAATAATCATGTCGTAGAGTACGCCACTTTTTGCTTGTGATTTTAGAAAGCCGAATGCATCATCTTTGATGAATTCGGCCGATGATATTCTGTTTATTGTGGCGTTTTCACGACAAGCGTCTATGGCGCTTTGTGATATATCTACGCCAATAACGCACTTAGCGCCGCCCAGCGCTGCATTGAGCGCAAATCCTCCCTGATTAGTAAAGCAATCCAACACATTCCGCCCTTCTGCTAAACGACGAACTTCAGATCGATTAAATCGTTGATCGAGAAAATAACCGGTTTTTTGTCCTCCTGCAAGATCAACGCTTATCCGAAGACCATTTTCTTGGGTGAGTATTCTATCGGGAATTTCACCCCAAACAACCCCTTCTGCCGGCTCCAAACCTTCGAGTGTCCGCATCCGAATATTATTTTTCTCAATAATACCTTTTGTCATCGGAAATACATGAAGCAGAGCTTCGATTACAGCGTTTTTTGCATAGTCCATGCCAGCAGAAAATGTTTGCAATGCAATATAACTACCATACTTATCAGCTATAAGTCCGGGCAGAAGATCGGATTCGCCAAAAACTGCGCGATAGGTTTCCTCTTTCTCACCCAAAAAGGTTTCGCGGCGATGCTTTGCCGCCGATATTCTTTCTATAAAAAAAGATGCGTCAAGTTTTTCTGTGTCGGAAAGCAAAAGCCGAATAAAAATGTTGCTTTTGGGATTTGCTATTCCCGTTCCAAGCGAGCGGCCTCGCGAATTGCATATCTGAACAATATCTCCAGCTTTTAAACCTTGTGGATAAGATTCTACCTCGTCGTTAAATATCCAAAGATGACCTTTTTGTAGCCGGCGTTCAGCTTTAGCTCGGAGTGTAATCGAAGTCGGTAACATTCTTAATCTATGTAAGGTTGATTATGGGCAAAGATAGATAATCGGATTGCAGATTACAAAGATTACTATTTTGCGAATAGTAAAAACAGAAAAATCAATTGGCAATTTGCAAAAGCTCGCCTTTGATTTTTAAAGTATTTTTGTAGTTCATCCATATTAACTTTACTATGTGTTTTATGCTAAAATATGCTATGAATGATGATAATTATCTTGCAAAAACCAATTTAAAATTCAATATTGCCAATCCTGACTTTCGCCAAACTATTGAGCATCATCTTCATTATCAAGAATTTATGAAGTATGTCGGCTGTCGCTTGACAACAATAGAGCCGGGCTATATTGTGGCTGAACTTGATGTTGAAAAGCTGCACGAGCAACAAATAGGTTTGGTACATGGAGGCGTAACTGCAACTATTGCTGACATTGCAGCCGGTTTTGCTGGATTTACTCTCTGCGCTCCAGATGAGCATACAGTAACAGCCGAGCTGAAAATAAGCTATTTTTCTCCGGCAAAAGGCGGAATTTTACGCGCCATAGGGCGTGTTGTAAAGCCGGGCCGCTCATTGCATTTTTGCGAAGCCGATGTGCTGAACATACAAAATGACGGTGCTGAGAAACTTGTGGCACGAGCAACGACAACAATGGCGGTTATACGCCCAATCGAGCGAGGATTAATCAGATGATAATGTATGATTATAAATCTGCGACTATTAAATTTTGAGAATGAAAATATAGTTGTTGCGCTTTGATTTTCAATATCGTTTAATCTGTTTGCCATATATTTGCATCATTCTTCCAATGGCTATGCAACAGCAGCATTTTGCCTTAGACAACAGCCCCCAGCCCTTTTGATTTTTAAACTATGAAAAAGCATTGCTCTATTTTAGGCATTCTAAGTGTTATAGCTCTTTGTTTTGCACCGTCATTAGCAGAGATGCCCGCACTATCAAAGCGCGCTATGCAAACAGAGGTAGCTTTTATAGATTCTGCAGCCGCTCTCAGAAATTTAACGTTAAAACTTGATGCTATTTTACAATCATCGGGTTTGTCTGGAGCAAAAAAAAGCTTATGTGTTTATTCAATTGACAAACAGGCAACATATTACGAAAGACAGTCAAAAACTGCATTAACTCCGGCATCCACTACAAAATTGTTCTCTACTTTTACTGCTTTTGATAGATTGGGTGTAAATGGCACAATTCCCACAAAAATATTTACCGACGCCAAAGACATAGAAAACGGTGTGATTCGCGGCAATATCTATGTTGTAGGGCATGGCGACGCTTTGCTAACAATCAATGATATCGAAACTCTTGCAGATAAGCTTTCTTCGCTTGGGATAATCAAAATTGAAGGTGGAATTTACGCGGACGGAACTTATTTTGACGCAATTACCGAGCGCCATATTTACAGCGGCGATGCAGATGTAGTAGAGCCATTGCCTCCGATAACTGCGTTAGGCATGAGTCGAAATTCAGTAAACATTATCATTAGCCCAGGAAATCCACCGCGCATACAAACGTTGCCATCCTCCGATGCTTTTCAAATAATCAGGCAAGGCACGGCATGTGTAAAACAACGTGCAGAGCCAAAAGATTATCAGATAAATCGTAAAGCAAACAGCAATCATAAAGTAGTCAAAAAATGGTCTACCCTAAAACAAAAAACGGTAAAACCACAATCAACGCGTAATTCAACGAAAAAGATACCGCCAAAGAAGAAAAAGCAGCTAAACCAGCCAAAGCAGCTGCTAAAAAATAAAAGACGAGGCGCTGTGTTATTTTTCCCAGAAGTTCAATATAATCAACGTTATGGCGATGCCATGCCGCTGCCGCCAGCGCCTAAACGAAGAAGCGGCAAATCTTCAGCGTCATCACGAGTAATCGTTAGATCACAACTGAACGACTCTGGAGTGCAAGAATTTGTGGTTAGCGGCGGCGTCGGACGCGGCAGCATTTATTCTGCGTCATTTGTTATGAGAAATCCTGAATTAGTTGTGGCCGGCGCTTTGCGCAATCGTCTGATTTCCGGTGGAATTGCTGTGAATGGCGGAATTGGAAAGCGCACTAAGCCGCAAAACGCAATGATATTGACAATGTATGAGCGTCCATTGACAGAGATGTGCGCGGCAATCAATAAAAATAGCGATAATTTTTTAGCCGAACATGTGTTTAAGATGATAGGAGCGCAAGCCGGTGGACAAAAAAATACGGCAAAGCGCGCAACCGAAATAGTAAAAGAGTGCTTGGAGAAAGAGAGTATCTACAGCGAAGGGCTTTGCATGGCCGACGGTTCGGGGTTGTGCAGAAAAAATCTTATTTCTGCAGCTACTGAAGTAGGATTGTTGCAAAGAGCTGCTATTTTGTTTGGAGATAAATTTTCCTCCACGCTTTCTATTGCAGGAGTTGACGGCACTCTGCGACGCCGAATGAAATCAACGGCAGCCGAAGGCAATGTTCGAGCTAAAACCGGCACTTTGCGAAATGCAAGCGCTCTTGCGGGCTATGTGACGACTGCCGATGGAGAGCGGCTTGCTTTCAGCTTTATCTTCAATGGCGGATCGGTTGGATTGTATAAGCAAACTGAGAATAAACTGGCTGAAGCTCTTGCAGATTTCTCTTATGCTGCTCCCAAACCGCCAGAGCTATTGCCTGTCATTAACCATAATAACGTAAAAAAACATTCAAAGCACAATCCTTGATGTGTTAAGCCAAGATGATAAAGTTCGTAATTTGCCAACAATGGAAAAAGAAAGATAAAAATCACAAAAAAATTATATCATCGCTGATAGTAGAAAAAAAATCCGTATTTTACTATCCTTGCTGATATAATCAGCGTTAATAGAATGATATGTTTTTCTCGATTTTCTATCGTTGTGAGAAAAGTTGCCGTTCAAAAAATGTACTTTTCTATTAGCGAAGCCAGCGCAATGGCCGGCGAGGAGCAATATATATTGCGATATTGGGAGCGTGAGTTTGACGAATTACGGCCACGTAAAAATCGAGCAGGGAATAGGGTGTATAACGAGAAAGATCTTGCAGTGCTCATGGCAATTAAGCAACTGTTGCGAGAAGAAAATTATTCTATTAAAGATGCAAAAAAGGCAATCACGCTTCGTTTTGGCGTTCTTAAAACTGATAAAAAGAGCATCGAAAAAAAAGACGCTGCCGTCAGGCAGAAAAAGGTAAAATCTGACGCAATGTCTGAAAAAATTATAACATCAGCACAAAGTAGCTTGCCAATGCAAAAAGAACTGGCAAACATTACTTTGCCGCGTCGAGATGTTCTTGAATTATGCTCTCTTTTGCGCGATGTGGCTATTTTAATTCAATCATTGTAACATAATGACAATTTAAATAACTATACTAATTATATTTGTTCATTCTTTCATTTTTTTCGAGGTCAGTGTCTATGAAAAGATGCAACCGCTTATGTATGATTCTCATTCTGCTGTCTATATCAGCAGGGAAACTCGGAGCACAGCAAAGAGTTTATGACGATAAAGTAGTTGGCAGGCACTCAGACGAGGTTCTCGGCGTATTTGTCAACGGAGCAAATACTAAGTTTGCAACATGCAGCCTTGATGAAACAATTAAGATATGGAGTTTGCCGTCCGGCAAAGAATTGCGTACATTAACTGGTCATATCGGACAAGTTAATAATCTTTCTTTCTCTGGTAATGACAAACAAATCGCAAGCGCCAGCAGCGACCATACTGTTCGTATTTGGGATGTGGAGTCCGGCAAGCAGCTTGCTGTTCTCAATGGTCATACTGCCGAAGTTATTGGCGTGTATTATAGTCAGGACGATTCCAGCGGCTACATAGCCAGCACAAGTTTTGACCAAACTGTAAAGTTGTGGGATGCAAAACTTTATAGCGAAATTAAAACATTGCGCGGACACACGATGCAAACTAATAATGTCGCTTATTCTTATGACGGTAAATATCTTGCTTCTTGCAGCGATGACCGTACAATCAAAATATGGTCAACTGACATGTCAACCAAAACTCCGCTGATGACTCTTGAAGGGCATGAAGCGCCTGTACTGACCGTGCTTTACAGTTTCGACTCTAAATTATTGGCAAGCGCAGATCAGGATGGCGTTGTTAAAATTTGGAAAATGCCGGCCGGAGAACTTATGCGCACGATAAACGCACATACTGAGCTTGTGCAAGATGTTTCCTTTGCACAAGATAATCAAACATTGCTTACAGGTTCTCTCGATAAAACCGTGAAGCTTTGGAATGTGAAAACCGGCGATAATATTTCAACAACAAATATTGGCGCCGAAGTTTGGTCTGTTGATTTGGTAAGCGATGCAAGCATTATTGTAGCCGGCTGTGCAGATGGCTCAGTGCATCTACTAACAGAGAAAAAGAATCCGATGAAAGGAGGAAAATAATATGAAGAATATTTTTAGCATCATAATATTTGCTGCAGCTCTATTTGCTTTTTCCACTGCTGCTCGAGCTCAAATAGTTGGCGCTGTTGTAACTGTGCGCGGGAATGTTATAGACGAAGTAAATCGCAATCCTGCATCGGTAAATCTTACTTTTTATGACGAACAGCATAAAAAGGTTAATTCATCGCGAAGCAATGCAAAAGACGGCGAGTATTTAGTAACGGGACTAAAAGCAGGAAAAAAGTATACTGTTGAGATTGAGCATCCTGATTATTTCAAGTCAGAGTACTCAATAAAACTTCCACCAACTGATAAATACACCGAAATATCACGCGATTTCCTTGTAAAGCCGCTCGCAAAAGATGTGAGAATGTATATGCGCTTATCACCGTTTGAGGTGAAAAAATCAAAGATCCGCGTAGGCGCAGGCGATATGCTTGATGAATTAAAGCATACGCTTGTAATGAACCCGGGCGTCAATTTTGAAATACAATGCTATCCTGATGCAGATGCAGACAAAGCGTCAAACGAGAAGCTAACATCGGAGCGTTGCAAGACCTTGCAGGATTATTTTATAAAAGGCGGAGTTATGCCGTCGAGAATAAAAATTAAACCTTTTGACACAGCCGACCCGGTCAATGCGCCGCCGCCGCCATCGAAGAAAATGGCAAAAGGAAAGCGTTATATTGGTTCTACCTATATTGTTGTCACAAAAGTATAATATCTCGCGCCAAATATCTGATAAAAGCCGAAACAGCAATAGTTTCGGCTTTTTTTGTACTGTAAATTTACCGTTGCGGTACAACATTTTTGAAATAAATTGCAGCCGATTTACTTGATGTTTGCAGTTTGTTTGTCCTCTCAATACTCTGTTCTCATATTTAACGATTTTATGAATGAATTCAATGCCGAGCTTTCAGAACGAATAGTTCTATTATTGCGCAAATCATATCCATTGCTTATCCGATTGAACGATCTGGCAAAGCAACTCTCGATTCACTCTGATACTGCAGAATATGCAGAACTTAGAAATATATTGAATACTTTGACGCAAAGCGGAGCGATAGTAAAATCTACTCGCCGCAGATATGGATGGAAACCTGGTGGAGCAAGTGAATTTCACGGCGTTTTGCATATAAAGCATCAGCGAGGATTGGTAGAAACTGGCGATGTAGAATTTCCGACTATTTACATTAAGCAAAATAATCTTGCGACTGCTTTTGACGGCGATACTGTTGCAGTGAAACTCTTGGCGCTTCGCAAAGAAAAAAAACCTTATGGCATTGTAACTAAAATAATACAACGTTCCGAAGGGCTTATATCGGGAACAGTTGAATTTGATGGTGATTTTTACTTTGTTGTGCCGGATGAAGACAGATTTTACGTTGATTTATTGATACCGCCGCGCTACCTTCATGGAGCAAATCCGAGCGACAAAGTAGCAGTGCGATTTATTCGATGGGATGACCCGCATAAAAGCCCAGAAGCAGAAGTTGATGAAATTTTAGGGCGTTCCGGCGATGTTTCAGTGGAATTTGACGCAGTGTTAAAAGATTTTTCTCTACGCGCCGAATTTTCTGATGCAGTGCAAAATCTCGCAAAAGAGCGCTCAGAATTGACGGCGAATTCGGAATTGGCTCGAAGAAGAGACCTACGCAAAACTGAAATAATTACGATTGATCCTGATGATGCCAAAGATTTTGACGATGCTTTATCGCTGGATCTTATGCCAAATGGCAATTATTATCTTGGAGTGCACATTGCTGACGTTACAGCGTATGTAAAAGATAATGATGCTCTTGACAGAGAAGCATTCCGCCGTGGGAATAGCGTCTATTTGACAGATCGCGTTGTGCCAATGCTGCCGGAAATTCTTTCTAATCATAGCTGTTCGCTGGTGCCGAATAAGCCGAGGCTGGCATACTCTGTTTTTATGGAGTTTTCACCGCGTGGTACTCTAATACAATATGAAATTGTAGAAACAGTAATTAAAAGCAATAAGCGTTTTACATATACTCAGGTTCAGAAAATTATTGAGAATTGCAAAGGTAAATTTGCCAATCTAATACAGCAGCTTTATCATCTTTCTGGCATTTTACGAAAGAAGCGCTACTCAAAAGGTGGAATTGACTTTGAAACAAGTGAAATAAAGTTTCTGTTAGATGAAAATAAAGAGCCGATAGAAGGAACGCTTCGCACTCGCACCGACGCTACCGGTTTGGTTGAAGAATGCATGCTGGCAGCCAACCAAATAGTTGCATTGCATTGCAAAACTCTCAGCAAAGCAATGAAAATACGCAACGGCCTCCCATTCCTTTATCGAGTGCATGATGATCCTGATACAGATAAAATTCAAGATATAATTCGATTTGTACAAGGACTTGGAGTAGAGTCAAAAACTCATTCTCTGACGTCGAAAGATGTGAATGAAATATTGCGAAAAGCAGAAAAACTGCCTGAAAAACAAGTGATTCATCAGATTATGCTTCGCGCTATGGCAAAAGCTCATTATTCTCATGAAAATATTGGCCATTACGGGCTTGGCTTCAGTGATTACACTCATTTTACATCGCCAATACGCCGCTATCCCGACATCATTGTGCATCGTCTGCTTAAAAAATATGCTTCTGGAGATGTTGCTTCGCAAGAAATTCGAAATCTTTCTGACTTCGTTTGTGAGGTCGGCGAGCATTGTTCGGTAACTGAGCGCAATGCAATTGAAGCAGAGCGCGCTTCGCTCAAGATTGCGCAAACGGAGATGGCGCGTCGTCATATCGGCGAGTCCTTCGAAGGAGCCGTAACAGGAATGACTAGCTTTGGAATATTTGTACTGCTCGATACAATTTGTGTGGAAGGTTTATTGCATCTGCGTGATATGACAGATGATTATTATTATTTAGACGAAAGGAATTTTCGACTAGTCGGACGTCAAACAAAACGAATATTTCGTTATGGTGCGCGAGTAAAAGTTCAAATAATTAATGCAAATATGGAAAAACGCGAAGTAAATTTTCGTTTAGCCGAAGATATCTGAATTATCTGAGTATATCACACAATTTATGATTGTTTGTATAACTGTTTAACGAGCAGAGAATTATGATTAAAGGCATAGGCATTGACATTGTTGAAGTGGAGAGAATCGCTTCAGCAATTGAGCGTTATGGAGAAAAGTTTTTACAGCGAATATTTAACGAAACAGAACGCGCACATTGCGAACGTAGCGAGAAATTCAAATGTCAGCGTTATGCGGCACGATTTGCAGCCAAAGAGGCATTTAGCAAAGCAATCGGTACAGGAATTACCGATGGGTTTGCATTTAAACTAATAGGAATTATAAATGAAGAAAATGGAAAGCCACAATTGCAATTATTCGGAATTATGCAGGAACGTTGGGGACAATATACTTTTAATGTTTCATTGTCTCATACAGATTCAATTGCAACGGCAATAATAGTTGCAGAATTCAACTGAAAATTATGTATTTTTTTTGATCTTGCTAGGATATACATAAGATTTATTTTATGCAACAAAGAAGTTATATTAGAATTACAACCTAAAACTATGTAGAATAATAGCCATTCAAATATTGTTGGCGGCGAAAATCTAATGAAGAAAGACCTGTTTTCAGAAATATTTTTTAGAGTCGCTCAATATTTTAATTGATTTGCCGATACTTTATCGTATAAAAGGCAAAATAGAGCTAAATATGCGTTTGGCATAATGCTTGAATTAGCGCAAATAATTCTTCTGCATCAAGGACAGATGCTTTTTTTTACTTTACATTTTTGGAGGTAGTATGAATTTTCGACTACGGCGTTCTTCGCGATCGTTGCGATTAGCCGTTGCAATCGTTATACTTATGCTTGCTGTTACAGCGGATTCATGGGCGCAAGTATATCAGTTTTCCCTCAAGCAGCGGCGCAGAGCCGATCAATTATGGGTGGAAGTTTGGTGCAAGGCACTTACACCGACTGCTCCGCGGCTCGGTGAGGCAACATTGCGAATTAACTATAATTCAACGTATCTTGCTTTGGCAGATGTAACGGATGCAGCAAACAATCCAGATAGAACGGACAGTGTTCGCTATGATGTTGGGAATTTAAGCAGCTCTGCGCAAGCAGCAGCAGTAGTTTCCATTATTTCTCCCTTTGATCCTCACGGCGCAGCAAATTTAAGCTATCAGGAGCCAATTTATGGAATGTCGCTTCCGGGAGTTGCCGAACTGCAGGTAAGACGCGCACTTACGCTTGATACTGGTTATGTGCCTTCGTCAATTGGCCACGGTAGCTTGGTCGGGAAAATTGTATTCGACATCAACGGCGCTTTCAATGGCGCTTCTACCGCCACTCGTGATTCTGCAACAACATTCTTCAATTGGTCATCCGCAGGCAGCGTGGTCTATACATATAGTGGAACGCTAATGCCCGATTCTACGATTTCTTATGCTAGTTCAGCCCCTTCTTTGATTAAGGGCGTCACAATTTTAAATCCAAACGGCCCGTCAGAAGTAGTAGACCGTGATGGAACTTACTACACTGACCTGATTACCGGCTATCCTATATATTTTGAACGTAGCGGTTTGTCGACTGTTGCAACTGTCGGCACATTGACTGACGCAGAGTATGGCGACGTAGCTCTTGCATATTATATTGACTATCGTCTGTCGCCTTCTTCAAGTTTTATGAACATAGGAAGTATTGATGAAAGCGGTGCTGTTACAAATACCGGAGCTCCAACGGATATATTGGCTGACGTACTCGGCGTTCCGATTTGGGACGGACTGCTTACACAATATGGCGATCCTATAGATGTCGCTAACAATGGCATAGGAGCAACGGTATATCCAGATTACCGTCATCCATTAAGAGCAGTGTGGACGGAAAATTCAAATTACCCTTATCGTTCAGAGCAGGCACAAATGCGCATTCGCATGCGAAATAGCGGAGGCGCTCTATCCGGCAATGCAGCTTCAGCAAGCTACAATGGCATAGGAGCCGATACATCAGATACTGGTTTTGCTATTGGCCGCTTATTCTTTTTACAGCTCAACGGCAATGAACAATACATGAAAACTGTGGGCAATTATCTAAATGCTACGGAATTAACAGTAGAGGCATGGGTAAACCTGAACGAAGATAAAGGCATAGGCGCAAATTCAGGCATAATTGCGTCCGGACTTGGCCCCGGGCTTGATGAAGGTGCTTGGATACTTTATATGAAAGACGGCAAATATCCCGCTTTCAAAGCCCGTGAAATTTTAGGTCGCGACGGCGGTTATTTAGCCGACTTGGTTAGTTCGCGTTCCGTTGAAATTTCAAACGATTCTTCGCCGCTCAGTTCAGCTCATTCACAAGGATGGCACCATATTGCAGCGACGGTGTCGGGCAATACTACCATCCTTTATGTCGACGGCGAGATTGTGGGATATAAGCAAAATACTTTTGCCACGAATATGCGCATGCTTACTACTACGCATCCTATTTGGATAGGAGTCAATCCAAATGGCACAAGTTTGACTTCGAATAATTATCTGCACGCTGGCTTGAAGGGTGCGCGGGTATGGCGCACTGCTCTCCAACAAGAAGAGATTCGTCAGCGTGTTGCCGGAATTCCTGATCCAGCTGGCCTAGTCGTGCCATTTACGGTAACCGATCTTCGTAAAGGTTTGGAGTATTATATGGATCTAGAAGGTCGCTGGAATGATCTTGCAATAGATGCTTTTTATCAGAATGGCGCTCAGACAACAACATATTATAATCAAGGCGTAACTACAAGCAATCCAGTTTTTCGCCCTGATCAGTCGCATCTGCGCATTACAGCGCCTACAACAGGCGCGGGCGTGTCAAATCGTGCAGGTCAGGACTTTGAAGTGCGCTGGGTTGGATACGGACTTGGATCTGTCACAGGCGCTGGTACTCCCGATGGCACAAGCGACCTTGCCATAGAGTTTAGTCATGACGGTGTAACTAACTGGACGCTTGCTCGCTCTGCAGCCGGCTCTGGGTTGGCAGATAATCTTGGCTATCCGGCAGGTGTTGCAGAGGGCACTGCGGTAGATGTGGAAGCTGGTCGAATAACGTGGAGACCTTATAACAACGAAGCATCAAATCCCGGAACTGGCTTTACGGGTGTTGCTCAAAATCTACGCAATCTTGGCGCCGGAATTTATAGCAAAAGCGGCTATCTTCGTATCCGTGGAGTGAATGCGTTTAATCAGCAAGGAGTAATCGCAACTTCCGGAAAATTTACATTTGCACCGTATTTTTCATTGCGCCGACTTGCAACTTCGGCATATTTGAAGGTGCCTGCCGGAACCGATTTTAATATCAACAGCAGCAAAGTGATGTTCGAGGGCTGGGTGCGTCCATACACATTCCCTAATGCTGGATCAAAATATCCGATAATAGCCAAAGTCAGCGATGCAGGAGTACCGCACTATGCGATTAACCTGCTCCCAACAGGTCAAATAGAAATGCAAGTTACCGATATTAATGGACAGTTGCACAGCGCTGTAAGCGATGTAACGAAACCGCTTATCAAGCCGCGTACAATAGCTGATGACAGCACATGGACACATATAGCTATATTTCTTGACCGCACTGCCAATCAATCGCAAGTAGGATTTTGGATTGACGGCGTTTTGCAGTCAGATGCAGCAATTACCAATCAGCTTGGCGTTGGTCTTCGCCTCGACAGCTTGAATAGTTATCCCACATATTTGGGGTATTCGCCAGCTGTTGACAGCAGTCCTGCAAGCTCTTTTATTGGCGAATTAAAAGAAATTCGCTTCTGGAACGGTGAGCCGAATGGCGCTTCATCAGCTGATGCACGCCGTCAATACATACAAGGTTCGCAATCACAGCGCATGGGAAGCTTGATTCCTCAGACCAATCTCGTGGCTACTTTTTCGATGAATGGCGGCGGTTTTGTGAATGGAAGCAATGTGAATAGCATGTACAATTACACTATTCCTATCACAACCAATAATACAACTACTATTCGCGCTGTGTGGTACGGTGATGAAATTACTTTTGTTGCTGCATATCCGTTTATGAAAATTGTAGAGCCGACTTTCAATGAACGCATAGCCAATTCTCATTCGGATTATCGGCTTCGGTGGGTGGGCTTTGATTATGACAATGCCTCGTTTACTCCAGGCGTTGATAATACGCCAGGCCCAAGAATACCGCCAAATCTTCAATTCTCGCTAGGCGGTGGTGGCGGCGATTTTGCTCAGCCATTCCAGTTTGTTACCAGCCCTTATTACAGTGACGATGACGATGCTTACGGTCAACCTGGACCTCTAGGAACGCCAAATCAAGGGTTCCGTATTGCCGATATCGCCGGTTCTTCAGCAACCGGTGCAGATTTCGTCTTTAATTCACAGCGCTTTGCAGCCCGCTGGAATGTGAAAAATACCGATCCTGATTTGAATGATGATGGCACTTTCAACGACCCCGGGCGCATGTCGGCAGTGCTTACACAAGCACGTCTACGGCTGCGCGCTTCCATCAGCTACAACAATGGCGTAGGCAATGATACAATTCGCGCGGTCAGCAAAGTGTTTACTGTTACGCCAACATCTAATTTTAGCGTTCGTGTATTGATGCAAGGATATCATCAAGGCATAGAAGCAGCCAATGCAACAGTAACTCCAGGAGCGGCAACGCCATTCCGTCAGATTGGCTCTGCTTTTGCAAATGGAGGTTTGAGAATTAAATTATTCAGCGATGTGGCAGGAGCACCAGGAGTTCTGGTTGACAGCGCTGAGTCAAACTCAACATATCACCCGAATGCTTTCACAAATTCTGCAATCAATCTTAATATACGCACAAATGCTATTGACGGTCCTGTGTTTGCGATGGTGCCGTTTGTGTTCACAAATGTTCCTGATGGCAAATATTGGGTAACTGTACAGCATCGCAATCATCTTCCGATAATGAGTCGCATTCCAGCTCAATTCAAATATCTTGGCGATGATACGACTACTTATTCGCTTGAATCTGGCTGGGACTTTACATATTGGGATGGCGGCGTTGGACAGGTAACAAATACCGCAAACTCGCCGAACGATCCTACAATTCTCAACTTTGCGAATAATTATGCTGCCTACGGCAATTTTACGTCTTCTCCGTTTAATGCAAACTGGGGTATAACCGGATTGATGTGGGACGAAGGACGCGATCTGCTATCAGGCGTAACAGCAAATTATGCTCCTTCTATGGTGGCTGGTGATGTTAATCAAGACGGATGGGTGGACGCTTCCGACCGTGTAATCGTCCGCAACGAAATAGGAGCAACGTTAAACTTGCGCTCTGACATCGATGGCAGCAATGCTGTTGATGCAATGGATCGTACTATGGTTGATGCTAATACCGGACATCGCTCTTCATTGTATCAAGTAATGCCAAATTTAACAAACGGCATTAATAATGGAACTCCAGTTCCGATTCTAAAAAACAACCGTGATATAGCTCTTTTTGAAAGCATGACATCTGCTATTTCGTCGGCACTTTCTACAGGTCAGGCAGTTATTGGTCGCGACGGAGGCGTAAAAGCTGTTAAAATAAATGAGCGCATTCTTGCGCCTTCGATTAAATATACAGTTAGCGCCGAGCCAAAAATTGTGGGCGACAATGTAGAGCTTCCGATGTATATTGCTAATCAGGGCGATGCTTTTGCATTGGCTAATTGTACATTTACTGTAAAATTCAATTCTGATGTTCTTGGATTCAATGCTCTTACCGGAACAAATTCTGTGATTTTCCGCAATACTGACGGAAAGACCAGCTATCAAGGGATAGTATCTGCTCCAGAACAAGGCGTACAGACAGATCGAAAGGATTTACGAAGCATTGAAATTCTCTTTGACGCTGCGCTTTCTACAAACAAGGGTGTCAATGTTCCGAATTCAAAAACATATCTTGGCACTTTAGTTTTCAAACGTTTGCGCACAGATCGTGCTATTAACTTCTCATGGAATAATGTTGTGGTCATCACGCCGGAGCGCTATAATATTACTAAATTGGGAACATTTGCGCCTATACCCGCAATACTTACTTATACGGCTTCGGTAACTTCGCCAAATGGCGGCGAACGTTTTGCCTCTAATAAAGGGCGCAGAACAGTTATTACGTGGAATGCAACAAGCATGGCTCCTGTTCATGTAGAATTTTCGCAAGATGGTGGCAATACATGGGAGCGCATTACCGTGGCATCGTTGCCAGCTAATACAAGACAACTCAATTGGACTATTCCTGGAGTTAACTCAGAGAAATGCCTTATCCGCGTTGTTGATGAAGAAACAGGTCTTGAGATTGATCGTAGCGATGCGTCATTCACAATTGCGCCTCTTTTTGCAGCAATATCGCGACCTTCCGCAACAGATCCTATTTATACATACGGTATAACCGACAACATCAAATGGGCTTCGCAAGGCGTGAATAAAGTTCACTTTGAGTTTAAGAATATGTCTAAGCCAGAATCGGATTGGACTGCCATCACACAGCAACGTAATGCTGTAGATGGAAGCGTTCAATGGACAGTTCCTGCAAATGTGAATACTCATCGCGCAGTTATTCGCATGATTGACAATGAAACAAACGAAGAGATAGCGCGTTCTGACGAGTTCAAAATGCTTGCTGGTAGTGTTATGTTTACGTATCCCAAAGCAGGCAGCGCAGTCAAAGCAAATGGTAGCGAACGCATTCGTTGGTCAATTAAAAATAGTGTAAATGAATTTGATGTTCAATTCAGCGCAGACGGCGGCGCCAACTGGTCAACAATTCTTGAAAAGGCAAATGCTTCCAAAGGTTTGGCTGATTGGACTGTGCCGAATAAATCAACAGCAAAAGCAGTTTTGCGTGCGATCTATCCTTACGAGTCGGATCTTGAATATACGCGCACTCCTGAGTTCTCGATATCAGGCGCAACTGGTGTCGGTGAAATCGAAGTTGGAGGACTTGTATTCGGTATACCTAATCCAAATCCGTCAAATGGAAATGCAACAATCGGGCTTACGCTACCAACGCCAGAGTTAGTGTCGCTTCGTGTAGTGAATACTCTTGGAGAAACCGTTGCAGTAGTCGCTGCTGGTGACTATCTTGCTGCCGGCGAATACAACTTTACCGTATCGGTAGGAACACTGCCCGCAGGATCTTATACGCTTCATCTTGAAGCTGGAGCAATACGCTTGACACAGCCGATGATGATTGTTAAATAAACAATATCATCTTCATATAACAATGGGGAATGTACAGAATATGTATATTCCCCATTCTGTTTTAAGGGAAAATGCATATTTTATGAAAGAGCCGACTCCGAAAAGTCGAGCAATATTTCAAATCAAAGAAAACATGGTGAAAAAGTGCAGTTTTTACTCATTTTTAAGTGAAAAATGGCTAATAAATGACTTTTTTAGTTCTAAAAGATATGCTTTTTTGAAAAATAGATAATCTTTTGTCTGGAGTTTTTATAAAATACCTTTTCGTAGTGGGCTCATAGAAAGTATTGTTAAAATTATTATTGACTGATATTTCATCGTTTCGTATTATTATGCGTTGCTTATTCTGTGCAGGTGTAAATATGATTAAAAATACAATAAAAGAATTGACAAAAATTCCTGGTGTCGGCGAATCTATTGCAACGGATTTGTACAATATAGGAATAAGAAACATTCAAGATTTACGCGGTAAAAACCCCGAAATACTCTATAATCAATCCAATGAATTTGCCGGATGCATTCAAGACAGATGCTTGCTGTATGTTTTTCGATGTGCAGTGTACTTTGCTGAAACACCTGCAGACAAGCAAGATGCGGGAAAATTAAAATGGTGGAATTGGAAGGATAAATAACAGCAAAAAAATGCGGCAATTTTAATATAAAAGTGATAGATATAAGAAAATGGCTGTCTTTCTTAAAAAGACAGCCATTTGTCATTCATTTCCAAAATTTACCAAAAATTATTTAGGGAGCAACACTTTGTCTATAACGTGGACAATGCCGTTGGAAGCGCGCACCGAGCCGAGTATTTTTGCATCGTTTACCTTCCAGCCTTCTCCGTCTTTATGGAAAGTAAGTTTGCCATTGCTAACCGCAGTTACTGTCAAGCCATCGCTGATAAGAGCGTCGTCAAACACTGACGTTGTAACATGACCGTAAAGAATATCAATTAATTTGTTTTTATTTTCCGGCTTTAACAAATCTTCAACAGTTCCGGGCGGCAGAGCCGAAAATGCAGCATTTGTAGGCGCAAAAACAGTAAAAGGCCCTGCGTTAGATAACGCATCAACGAGATCAGCTGCTTTTACTGCCGTAACTAATGTTGTGTGGTCAGGCGAGCCAACTGCAACCTTTACAACATCTTTTTGAGAATCATTATCCTCCACACCTGACTGACCATGACCTTTGGCTTCGGTTGTAGCATTTGTTTTTTCCCCCGCAGTTTCATTCTGTTGCGAGCACGAGAACATTGCGACCATAAGACACAATGCGATTGCAACGTGTTGTAGTTTCATAATTGCCTCCATAAATTTGGATTATATTAAACAAAATTCCGGCCTCGGCATTATTATAAGGCGCAGAGTTATTATCAGTATCAAAATTACTGTCTAAATAATTCATAATACATGACTTTTCTCATATTGGTAAAATTTGTGGCGCTTAGTAAAATGCTATGGATAAAAATTTCGTTTGGAAGCGCTGAAATTTTACCGGGCTAACGTATTTTGTAATTATGAGCCCCCTCTTAAAAGGGTGTTTATTTTATTGAAGGAAGTTAAAATAAAGATAATAAAATTCTTTATTTT
>JBDHXA010000033.1:0-31774 GCA_039810485.1 Chlorobiota bacterium
GATTGTAGGATTGTATGGATTAGGATTTTTGGGATTTGTGGATTGTAGGATTGTATGGATTAGGATTTTTGGGATTTATGGATTGTAGGATTGTATGGATTAGGATTTTTGGGATTTGTGGATTGTAGGATTGTCTAGATTAGGATTTTTGGGATTTGTGGGTTGTAGGATTGTCTAGATTAGGATTTTTGGAATTGTGGGATTATCAGGATTTTGGTTGTCTGGATTAGGGTTTTTAGGATTTGGGAACTGTAGGATTGTCTGAACTGGGATTAAAGATTGTCTGGATTAGGATTTCTGGAATTTAGGGATTATATAACTTGCAATATGCTGATAAATAGTGGATTGCAATATATAAATATAAATAAACTGTGAAGTATGCGCTTTGAAAATATATTGATTGAAAATATGAAATAATGTTGCAATAATGTAATGTTGAAGTAATTATTTAGCAATTGGCATTGTTGTAAATTATTTTCAATGATTCGCTGATGTGCAGTATTGTTTCATAAGTTAATAAGGGAGAAGAGGGAAGATAGAAGCCATTTTCCCAAAGTTTCTCGGCAATTGGACATGAAATTTCGCGCCAGCCGGTTAAATCTTTAAAACATGGCTGAATATTCATTGGGCAGAAAAATGAGCGTGTTTCTATGCCAAGTTCTTGCAATTGCTGCATGACTTTATCGCGTGAAATGCCAAATTCTTGATGGATAACCACGCCGTACATCCAATATACATTTTTTGCCCATGAGCGTTCAATTGGCAATTGAAGTCCGGACAAATCGGCGAGCAAATTGTCATACCAATGCGCAACTTGGCGTTTAGCGGCTACTATTTCTTCAATTTTATGCAGTTGTGCAATGCCCATGGCAGCTTGATAGCCGGTCATGCGAAAGTTATAGCCGGCTAATTCGTGACGAAAGCGAGGTTTTGTAAAAGCAAGATTTCGTAACAATCGAAGTTTTTCGGCATAAGCATCGTTATTAGTGCAAATCATGCCGCCTTCGCCGGTTGTGATAATTTTATTGGCGTAAAAGCTAAAGCAGCTCATGTCTCCGAAACTTCCGGTCATTCGTCCACGAATAGTTGCGCCATGTGATTCGGCGCAATCCTCGATGACGATTAGTCCATGTTTCTGCGCAATGCTCATAAGCGAATCCATATCAACAGGATGACCAAAAAGATGCACAGGAATAACCGCTTTTGTGCGCGGAGTAATTAGCGATTCGATGATATTCAGATCAAGATTCCATGTTTCTGATTCGGAATCAACGGCAATGGGAATTGCTCCATGATGATAGGCAGCCAGACCGGTTGCTATATTTGTAGAAGCGCTTACCAAAACTTCATCGTTCACACCAATGCCTGCAACAGAAGCAGCAAGATGAAGGGCAGTAGTGCCGCTTGTTACGGCAACTGCATGACGAACACCGATAAAAGCGGCAAATTTTTCTTCAAATTCAGGGATAAACTTTCCGAACGAACCGCTTATTTCACCGCGTCTGAGCGCTTCAACCACAAGTGTAATTTCCTCGTTGCCTATAGATGGCTCAAATACAGGTATCATAGTTAATTTTTACAAAATCAAAAAAAGGTAAAATTCTCATCAAACATCGCAATGATGTGCAAAATAAAGAAATAACGGTAAAAATATATTCCAAAGCGATGAATATAGGATTTTGCTAATTGAAGAGTATTTGGAAATATGCATGTATTGGCGGTATTTTTGCGCTCCATTTGTTACTGCCAGCTAAGAATGGGCTCTTAGCTCAGTTGGTTTAGAGCGCTACCTTGACACGGTAGAGGTCACTGGTTCGAATCCTGTAGAGCCCACAAACAAAGCCGCTTAGAGCGGCTTTGTTATTTTAAAATACTGTGAAAAATCAAAATGTTATCTGTGTAGTATCTTGCCTGATTTTGCTGCTAACACAGAAAGCATAGCCATGCGAATAGACACGCCATTGGCAACTTGTTCACGAATAACCGATTGCTTTGCCAAGCCTATTTCCGCATCGAGTTCCACTCCGTAATTTACCGGGCCGGGGTGCATCACAATGCAATGAGGATTATCCGACAGTTGATGAATTCTCAGACCGTAATATTTTGCAAATTCTCCGCCTAAAGGCAACAGTCCATTTTCCATTCTCTCATTTTGCAGGCGTAAAAATATTACTGCATCTGCCGATTGAAACGCCATAGAAGCTGTCATAAAACGCTGTGCACCAAAGGATTTCCATGAATGAGGGCATAGAGTGCCCGGCGAGGATATGCCAACTTCGCATCCAAGAGCGCGCAATAGTGGAAAATTTGAACGCGCCACTCTGCTATGTTCTATATCGCCAATGATACTAACGCGCTTGCCTTCAAAATTACCATTCCAATGTCTCCAAAGAGTATAGCAATCTAAAAGACCTTGAGTTGGGTGCTGATGCTGTCCATCGCCAGCATTAAGAAAAATAGAATTGGAATTTTTACTCATTAATTCTACTGCGCCGGATTGCGAATGTCGCACAATCCATATATCGGCTCCCATTGCATCAATGGTGCCCAAAGTGTCTAAGAGCGATTCGCCTTTTGAAATGCTGCTCAACTGCGTTTGAAACGAAGCCACTTCGGCGCCCAGACGTCGTGCTGCAAATTCAAACGACAATTTTGTGCGGGTTGAGTTTTCAAAAAAAGCGGAAATTACCGTAATGCCGCGAAGAATATCATAACGATTTGCTTCGTTTATTCCTTTGTTTGTGAAAAAATCCGCCAATTCAAAAATTGCTTTAATAGATTCTATTGTCATACCTTCAGTTGTCAGCAAATTGCGGCTGTCATAAAGAGTTGCGGCATGATGAATCAGCGCTTCAAGATTATCGTTCATTGTTTTAACAGAAATTAGAAAAAAGGCGCAGCTATGGAGAAAAAGTTAATTATCCGATTTTTTTAAAAGAATTTGTCTGCTGTCGTCTTTTACAATGCGATTATAGAATTTTTTGTATCTTTCGTATTCGTCCACGCTTACATAGGAAGACATATACACGTAGCGTCGCTTGGCTTTCAATGTATTGCCTTTCAAGGAAAATTCTAGCGAGTAATCTCCGGCCCCCGAGGATATGCGCGAAGGCGCCGGCAAATCAACAGGAGTATACCCGTTTGGCAAAATAATTTCAATTTCTTCCGATACAGTGTCGACGCTGCTGATATTTTTAATAGGATACGACCTTTTTTCATACGAAAGAGCATCGTCGGCGCGCAACGGATTTTGCCACGGAATTTTTACTAATTTATAATCACCTGCATCGGTAAGGTAATTGGGAGCTTCGCATACATAAGAAAATGTAACTGAAGGTGCCAGATCGTCAAGCGGGCCTATTACAAAGTTAATCAGTCGTACATTAGGAAATTCGGAACTTAGTAGCGACTGCAGTATTTTATCTCTATCTTTTTGTGGTTTCCCGCGATAGCGCACACGCAAAAGTGCAGTAGGGTTTCCGACGGTTGTTGTTGAGTTTTCAATTAGTGCTCTATTATCGTCAAAGAGTGTCATTTTGGCGCGCACTGAAATTGCCGGAGGAGCAATTTGATTTTTAGGCAATGTAATAGGATTTGCTGAATTGTCGTTGATTACTAATGAAAAAGCATCGCGATCAGCGCCAGGCACCGTGGCTGCGGGAAAATTATTGGCAGTAAAATCAAGGTAAATCGGTCCTGATTTCGTTTCTGCCTGCACGATGCAATGATTAAAAGCAATTGAAGGAGGAATGTCGCCAATTCGCTCTTCATTGCCGCTATTGACCAAAACAAAATTAGCCTTTACTCCTACTTCATTCAGCATTGCTATGCCTAATGTAGATACGTCTTTGCAGTCGCCTATGCGATTAACTAATACGTCGCGCGCTTTCTGCGGCACCAGAGCCGATTGCCTAAAAGATACCATACTGTAGCGTATATTTTCAGTAATATAGTCATATATGGTCCTTATTTTATCTTCTGTCGTTGCATTGACTTTACTTGAAAATAATTCGTCCACTTTTTCTTTAATTTCATACGATGACTGAGTTTTTGTTAGAGCAACTTCTTTGTACCAATCAACCAAATATTTCCAATTGGGGATTGAGGAAATTCTTAATATTTTCCCAACTTCATCGAGATTTGGCATATCTGCCTCATAGCCAAGAGCCGCTTCATTTTTTGATGTCCATTCATACATTTTATTAGTCCCGTCAGCATTTCGAACTTCCGGTTCTGGCGCGTCATTCTGACCTTTATAGGTGAAATTCATATCTTGCGGAATGAGTAGCGAATAGCGCGTATTGAGCGTGGGCATAAATCTATTGAAGTAATAAGAGTCCCAAAAGTGTTGACCGAGCTTGCCGCTGTTGAAATTACGAATGCGCCATTTCAAATAAATAAAATCATTCTTTGCAAGTGACTTGAAAACGCACTGATTTCGGCTGATATCGGCACGGATTTCAGTGCCGTCCGGCTTGATAGTAACAGCTTTTTCAATAATCATTGTTTGGGCATAGCTGTTGTATGGAATTGAATATTCTTTGAATAAATCAATGCCGCGATCATTAAAAACTCGAATAAGCGTTTCTTGGCTTGTTTCAGAGGCGCCGCGTTCGTACACTACACGATTGGAGCTTTCAAGAACTAAAGATGCCGCCGACTCGGGATAGGCATCGGCTGCTGGTGCATTCTTGACTAAGCTGTCTATATTGTTTTGCTTAAAAAGAGTAAAAACTGAAGGTTTGCCTTCAAGTTCGCGAAGAACCTGCCGCGAATCGTAATCAGTGGCATTATAGACCAACGCATTTTTATAGGCGTCTTTTGCTTGCTCGATGCGTTTGCCGCTGCGATATGCTTCGCCAAGTTTCGACCAATAAACGCTGCAAGAAGGGCAGAACGAAAGGGCTTTCTGAGCATTATTTGCCGAGCTGTCATACTTTTGCAATTGTCCGTAAACCTTTGATATTTGGTAATAATAGCCGGGAGATGCAGGCGACGTTTGCAGCATTTTGCGATATGTTTGCTCCCATTCTTTTACTTTCGAATCGTCGAGATATGTAGCGGCTAAATTGGACATAACTCCCTCGTCATAATTTTCAGCCAGAAATTTTCTGTAAATTTCGATGGCTCCATCGCGCTTTCTTGTTTTTTGATAATCAATAGTTGCAGCCAAATTTGCAAAACGCCATACTGTCGGGAATGATGAATATGCTTCCGATGCAGTTTGAATTACTTTTTCAGTAAGTTTTTTCTTGCTGTAGAAATCTATGCGCATTGAATATGCATCTTCCGAGCCGGGCAGCAACTTTTCGAGGCGAAGGAGTTCTTCTTCGGCGCGGTCGAAATCTTCATTATCGAGATACTGATTGAATTTATATTGAATTCCGTCTGTCAAATCTTTACTGAGCGAATACATTTTTTCATACGTTGTGGCTGCCTCGTCGCGTTTGCGCCCGCGGCTGTATGCTTGCAATAAATAATGATAGACCAACCCGCAATTAGGCAGAAGTTTTTGCGCCTTACGCATTGTCAATTCTGCTTCGACGGCTTTGTCATTTCGCAGATATGCATCAGCTAGAAGAAAGTAATTTTCGTATTGCTCAGGAAATAGCTCGATTTGCCTCTTAAAATATGCCTCAGAGAAATTTTCGATAAATCTGGCTTTGTTTTGCAATTCTTTCGAATATTTCTGCGGTTCGGTTGAAAATTTAATATTTTGAAGCGGAGAGCCTTTGTCATCGGTTATTCGCGCCATAAAATTGCAGCGGTCAAGCTCTGAATAGCCAACTTTTACAAGAAGACGGTTCCAGCCCTGCTGCAATTCTGTTGCGGCAAGATATGTGTCCAAATCATTGTTTTGCTCTAGAGAATCGCGAAGGACTTCTGCGTCGTTCAAAAATACTTTCAGCGAGCCGCTTGTGCCAACGCGAATAATAGCCGATTGTTTTATAGGCGAATAAACGAAAGAATTAGCATAGAAAAGAGCTTGTCGATCAGAGAAATATGCTTGAAAATCAAGCCATTTATCCGGCTTAATTACAGGCGGAACATACCACTTAACCGGAACTGCGTTTTTGCCTTCGTAAATTCTTTGAGGTTCAAATTCTCTTTCAGGAAGATAAACAGTGTTGAACCCTGCAGCAGAAATATTTTCGAAGGGCCCGCAAATTATCCAATTTTCAATAGCATTTTGCTGGGCGTAATGTTCGCGAGCTTTTTCAAATTGTCCGCGCCGCTGGTAAATATCGCCCAATACTTCATGTGCCATGGGCTGTAAAATTCCCGATGCTTCGCCTAGCTTTGCATAATGTTCTAATGAATCAATTATGCCAGTTTTTGGATTGCGCTTATTGCGGTCAATTTTCAGCGTAGTCCACTGTGAAAACCAAAACGGCGCAGGATTTTTCTCGAAGCGAAGTGCCATGCGAAACATTTCCCATGATTCAGCATAGCGCTGTTGCAGTTCATAGAGAAGCGACAATCCCATGTATGCTCTGCTATTGTTCGGAGCGGCATCTATCGCATTTTTGAACTTTTGTTCGGCACCAGCAAAATTATTGGTGTCAAATGCTTTCCATGCTGTAGAAACTAAATCGTCGGAAGCTGTGGCAATTGCTGGATTGGAAGCGTTTAGAAATATAAAAAATGAAAATAGCACCAAAAGAAAAGAAGAGAAAGAGAGTTGTTGCATGTGGATTGTAGCGATAAGAATATCTAAATATACTTCAATTCAATTACAGATACTTACACGCCAGAGACGGTTAACTCTCCGAAAGATTATGAGAAAGATGTGTTTATGTTGTATATTTATCAGGCGGATTCAAAATTGAAAATTTACTTTATACATAAATTTATGCTTTTGTTTACTTAGGAGGCTATTAATTCCATAATGGTTAAGTTTCAAAATAATACAACTCAATTGAACAGCAATGTTGCTCACAATATTTTTGTAATGCCTGAAAACAATGAACAGTAAAAAGAGTTTGAGTGAAGTGCATGAAAGTGTAAAAATTCCTGAAAAGCGAGGTCTCTTGAAAACGCTTTTGTCGTTTTTAGGTCCTGCTTATTTGATTAGTGTAGGTTATATGGATCCGGGTAATTGGGCTACTGATATTGCCGGTGGTAGTCGTTTCGGGTATCAATTGATTTGGGTGCTGTTAATGAGTAATGTTATGGCTTTGATTTTACAATCATTGTCGGCGAGGCTGGGTATAGTAAAAGGCTTAGACTTGGCACAAGCATCTCGGCAGCAATACAGTAAATTTGCCAATTATGGATTGTATGCTTTGGCTGAAATTGCCATTGCAGCTTGTGATTTAGCCGAGATTATCGGCATGGCTATCGGGCTGAATTTGTTGTTTGATATTCCTTTATTATATGGTGTGTTAATTACCATAGCGGATACATTTTTGCTTATGTATATTTTGCAAAAAGGTATGCGAATGATGGAGGCTTTTATACTTGCTCTGATTACAATTATTGGAATTTCTTTTTTTATTCAATTGTTTATCGTTAAGCCGGAGTTGAATGCAATAGCAAAAGGATTTATTCCGCAACTATTACATGATGATGCCTTGTATATTGCCATCGGAATTATTGGTGCAACCGTAATGCCTCATAACTTGTATTTACATTCGGCACTAGTGCAAACACGCAAATTTGGCAGGGATGAGAAAGGAATTAAACAAGCCATAAAGTTTAATTTTATTGATACAACCGTTGCTCTTAACCTTGCTTTTTTGGTTAATGCCGCAATACTTGTACTAGCGGCGTCAGCTTTCTATAAAAACGGCTATGATAGTGTTGTAGATATTACAGATGCACATAAATTGTTAAAAGGGATATTTGGTTCATTTGCTCCTGCATTATTTGCTATCGCATTGATTGCCGCAGGGCAAAGCAGCACCATTACAGGTACTTTTGCCGGACAAATAGTAATGGAGGGATATCTTAACTTGCGTATAAGTCCATGGATGAGAAGAATTATTACTCGATTGATAGCCGTTATCCCAACACTGCTCACAATTTTATATTTTGGAGAACACGAATTAGGAAACTTGCTTATTTTAAGTCAAGTTATGCTGAGTATTCAATTGGGTTTTGCAATTATTCCATTAATTCATTTTACAAGCAGCAAGTGGATAATGGGAAAGTTTAAAATAACTGTTATCACTCAAGTTGTTGCATGGACGGTTGCGTTAATAATTGTAGGTTTAAATATTAAATTGGTAATTGATGAGCTAACTGCATTTTCTAATTCTTCGTATGGAAGCAATACAGTTTTAAATGCCTCAATATATCTGTTTATTGTTTTAGTATCTGCCTTGTTGCTTTATATTGCTTTTGAACCAATAGTTATTAGAATACGGAAAGAAAAACACTCAATCCCTCATGGAAAAGCTAAGCCTCTATCACACTTTGAATACACCAATTATACTAATATTGCAATAGCCATTGATTTTAGAGAACAAGATGAAGCAACCATATATAAAGCACTTTCTTTGGGAAAGAAAGAAGCTATATACACATTAATTCATATTGCTGAGTCTGCCGGTTCTTTGCGTTTAGGAGAAGATGTATCTGATTACGAAACCCAATTTGATTGGGAAAATTTACAGAGTTATCAGAACGATCTAACCAGAAACGGCTATCAAGTAAATATTCGTTTAGGATTTGGACGACCGGATTTGGGCATATATGCTTTAGTAGAAGAGATTGACGCAGATATATTGGTAATGGGAGCTCATGGACATGGTAGTATCAAGGATTTAATTTTCGGAAGCACTACCGATAAAGTTAGACATTTGGTTAATATTCCTGTATTGATAATTAAGTAAAGTAAGCCATCTGATTTAGGCGGATGCATTATCTTCGAAAAGCAGGATAATATATCAAAGTAGAAAAATCTGATAAAAATGTAGTTTATGTTCATTTTTAAAGTGATATACATCTTATTATATGTTCCTTACAGCTCTAAAAAGTTATTGTTATACAGAAGAAATATCCGCTGTAAGCATTTGTTAGAACTACTTTTCGGCGGATGCACATATAAATAAATTTTATATTATGAGCCCACTCCGAAAAGTCGGATATATTTCAAATCAAACAAAACATGGTGAAAATGTACAGTTTTTACTCGTTTTATAAGAGAAAAACGGCAAAAAAGCGACTTTTTTAGCTCTTAGAAGAGATGTTTTTTTGAAAAACAGCGAATCTTTCGTCTGCAATTTTTATAAAATACCTTTTCGGAGTGGGCTCGTATTATTTACTTAACAACGCCAGCAAAATAATAGCAAATACATTGAAAACTAATCGCAAGCATATCTACAGTCCGCAGCGTTCAAAAATATAATTTACTCTTTCGAATAATTGGCTTGCAGAATTGAAAACAGAATCAATTTGTTCTATGCTTAATAGTGCAGTGATTTCTGGAACTTCAAGCAAAGTTTCGCGAAGCGGACGCTTCTCAGCCCAAGATTTCATTGCGGCGCGCTGAACAAGAGAATAAGCTTCTTCACGAGTAATTCCACATTCTACAAGCTTTAGCAATATTGTGCCTGAATAAACAAGACCATAAGTGCGTCCCATATTATCTTGCATAGTTTGAGGATATACAAGAAGCTTGTCAATGAGATTTGAAGCAAGATGGAGCATATAATCGAGAGTTATCGTAGAGTCGGGGCAAATTACTCTTTCCACACTGCTATGAGATATGTCGCGCTCATGCCACAGAGCATTATTCTCCATTGCAGCCATTGCATTTGCGCGCAGAAGCCGCGCAAGCCCGCAAATCCGCTCCGAAATGATTGGATTGCGCTTATGGGGCATTGCAGAGCTTCCTTTTTGCCCTTTTGAAAAAAACTCTTCCGCCTCGAGAACTTCACTGCGCTGCAAATGACGTATCTCAACAGCAATTTTCTCCAACGATGAACCAATAACGCCCAAAACCGATAAAAATTCAGCATGACGGTCGCGCTGCACTACTTGAGTTGAAACAGGCTCGGGAGTTAATCCTATGCGCTCGCATACATATTGTTCGACAAAAGGGGAGAGGTGCTCGAAAGTTCCAACTGCTCCGCTAATTTTGCCTGCTGAAATAGAAGCAACCGCTTGTTTCAAACGAGCTGTGTTTCGTTTGCATTCTTCGTGCCATAAAGCCAATTTTAGACCGAAAGTAATTGGTTCGGCATGAATTCCGTGAGTTCGGCCAACGCAGAGCGTGTGCTTAAACTCGTTGGCGCGCCGCGCCAAAATTGTTTGCAATCGTTCAAGTCCGGCAAGCAATAATTCGCCTGATTGCTTTAGCTGTACTGCGAGACATGTGTCTATCACATCACTTGAGGTCATGCCAAGATGAATAAAGCGTGATGACGGTCCGACATATTCTGCAACATTTGTCAAAAATGCTATCACGTCATGCTTAACGGTCTCCTCAATTTCCAATACTCTTTCAGTATCGAAATTAGCTTTTGCGCGAATTTCCTCGACAGCTTCTGCCGGAATAATGCCAAGTTGCATTTGTGCTTCGCAAGCAAGGATTTCTATGTCGAGCCAAATTCTGAAGCGATTCTCATCGCTCCAAATTGCGCCAATTTCCGGTCGTGTATAGCGAGCAATCATATAAAAAGAATAAAATAAAAAATAAAAAATGAAGGCAAAAATTAGTTTGCTTATAAAAAATCAGATTGTGCCGTAATGTCGGGCTGATAATATTAACAATTCTGCAATGAAAGTATTTTCAATGGTATTGCTTTGCTTCGCGGATAATATCGCTAATTGCTTTGCCTGCAACGTCCTAGTTTAATCTTTGCTTAAATTCTGAGTGAGACGACAATGCAAAACCTTCGTAATTCCTTTGTTCTTGTACTGTTATTATTGCTTGAGCATATTCAGCAGCTTTAGCGTTAGCCGGAAGTAATCGGCCGTTAATGCCAGAGCGAACTACCGTGCTTATTCCTCCAATATCTGGTACGAATGAAGGTAAGCCGTAAGCGCTAGCTTCGCACACTACAATTCCGAAGGCTTCGGCTTGTGTTGGCAAGATGAAAAAATGCGCTTCTTCTAATTTTTGACGCAGAAGTAGAAGTTCTGCTAGATTATGTTTGTTTAGAAAAGGAATATTCTCAATATAATTAGGCAGTTTAAAATTACTTGGCGGAGTACAGCCAATAATAACAAGATTGGTTTCAATGCCATTGTTTCTAAGTATTTCTACGGTTTCTACTGCAATGTCAGCGCCTTTACGCTTCCAATCAACTCCGATAAATAATAATTGAACTGCTTTATTGTCTTGTCTGAGTCGTATTAGGCGGCGTATTTGTTCTTCATCTGGCGTGTCAGGAATATTTGCTCCAAATGGCACAACACGAACGCGCTCTGGCTTTGCACCGTAATCTTTAATTGCAGATCGAGCAGCCCAATCGGATGAATAAACTGCAATTGATGATCTCTCAATGGCAATTCTATCTGTAAAATGACCGTTGTTTATGCTTGATTGCGTCAGCGAAGACCAATCAGCGTAAAATTCCGACATCAAAGCAATTGTTGCGTAGGCCCAGAAAATAATTGGCAAAGTTGTTTCAAGAAAGGCAATTGGGTGAGTCCATATCGAGAAGACAGCATCATGATATTCTATTAATTTTTCACTTACCTGACGCGCATAATCACGAAGGATGATTGGTTCATTCATTCGCAAGTGTCTTTGATTGAGGGCATAGCGATACAGCACTTTTTTAGATTTGTAATAAAATGAGAATTTTTCATTTAGAGGTACAATCGAATCTACTTCATTATTATGCGAAGCAATTGCACGCGGAATAGTGTATCTAGTGCCAGACCAACTTAAAATATTATTTGGAACGAAAGAACTAACGTGAGCGATTCTCATTTTTATCCCAGAGCTTAATGAATTGTGTTTCAGCTATAAAACTAAAGGCGCTGCTTCCTTTTTGGAAATAGCGCCAGTTCATTAGGCATTATGCAAAGATTATTTTTTATCTGTCTGTGCAGAAGCCACAATCGCATCGGTTACCTTCTTGTATCTGTCTGCATTTTCGCCGCTGAGCTTAGCCCTTTGCATAAGCGTAAGCAAATTATTTGCTTGTGGATATGTCATTTCTAC
Organism: Chlorobiota bacterium; assembly: GCA_039810485.1. GTDB lineage: Bacteria > Bacteroidota > Ignavibacteria > Kapaibacteriales > UBA961 > JADZAA01. The sequence goes on from JBDHXA010000033.1 coordinate 12,122, forward strand.
AGTAACAACTTCATCGCCGGTTTTCTTGTTTTTAACGCCGGCATCGAGCAATTTGTCGAAAACGCCGCGAACTTCCACGAATGCCTCAACTTCATTGCCGCGAATCTCAATTGAATTAAGAACGACACGTGTAAATTCAACTTCTGCTAAAGTTAATTTTGGCTTGATAGTTTGTTGCGCTTGCTGTTGTGCCATTGCAGGGCTAAACGTCAATAGCGCTATTATGGCGAGCATTAACATAAATGCTGAAAATGATTTTGCTGCCGGCATTAGTAAATCTCCTTAAGATAAATGATGATAAAGTAGAGATAATATTACAATAAACAACAAAAATACGAAGTTGGCGTTAATCGGCAATTTCCGAAGGGCAGATGCGTTCACACTCGGCAGAAAACTCTGTAATTTAAATTAGTTCACTCAATTTTCGTAATTTTACGGCACAGCATTTGTTTCCCGCCCTAATTTTTGAAGTCATGCCGCAATTTTTTTTGTGGTCGTTATGCGCTGTTATGGCACTGGCAATTTTGCCGTGTCGCGCCCAATTATTCGAGATGCCATATCAATATGGCTCTCGAGAGGTGAATTGTGCAGAAAAGCGGTTTAATCAACGGTTATTAGCACTTTCACAGCGATTAGCTGTAGAAGCATTGAAAAATTTTCCTGAATCTCCTGCTGCTGACCGGGCAATGTTGCTCAAGGCGGCTGCCGATCGTGCTTCCGGTAATTTTGTGCTTGCCGATGCCGGTTTGCAACAGTTTCTGCTGAAACGCCCAAACTCACCGCTTATATCGGCGGCTCAGTATGAGCGCGGACTTATGGCCTTTGAGCAAGAAAAGTACGAAAATGCCATGCAGTATTTTCAAGAAGCAGAACATTCTTCGACAACATCGCTGCTTGAACGGCGCGATTCAGCTTATCATAGATTGGGAGCGGAAGCATCGTTTTGGAGTGCTGCATCGGCGGCAAAACTTGGACGAATTGACGAGGCAATAAATTTATTCAATAAAATGTCGCTAAACTACTCTGAGTCATGTTTTGCAGATGATGCCTTGTATGCTGCGGGCGAATTGAACGATGTTGCGAACCGTCCAATTGAAGCTATTCCTTTCTATCGTAAAATTCGTGAGAATTATGCGAGGCGCAATACTATTTCTGCCGCTCTTATTCGCGAGGCAGACGATCAGTTATTGCTCCGTAACCCACAAATGGCGCTTGGACTTCTCGAAGAAGCAGAGTATACTCTCAATTCTTCGGAAAATGATACGACGAGCATATTATACGAGCGTCAAGATTATAATGAGAATAGTCGAGAAAATATTGGATATTTACGGGGTGAAGCTCTCAATGCCGCAGGTCAATATGAACGATCGCTTAACACCTTCAATATAGTATTGCAACAATATCCAGGTTCTTATCTTGCATTGCAAATGAAACTTGGGCAGGGCTGGTCATTGCTCAATCTTGGACGTTATAAAGAAGCAGAGTCCATTTATCGTCAAGTGATAGATTCTGCCGGCGACGCAGCCGAATCGCGCGCCACTGCGCTGCTTTATCATGCAGTTGTGCAAAAATATATGGGTAATCGTGAGCAAGCCATCAAGGAATTCACAGCTTTATCGCTGCAAGCAGATTTTCCTTATACGGCACAAGCGCTGCTTGAGGCCGGACAAATTCATTATGAAGACAAGCAATATGATCAGGCGCGTAAATCATTCGAGCGGGCGGAGCGTGAAACAAACGATGCAGTTACTTCTGCAAGAGTTCTAATTTTACTGGGACTTTCACAGCTTGAAACCGAGCAATATGCAAAATCTGTCCGCTCTTTGTCTGCTGCCGAAAAACTTATTGTAAATTCAAACGATACAGTTATGTCTCTTCGAATGCGCCACCTTGCAGAAGCGCGTCTGTATCAGGGAATTGCATTGGCTGAGAATAATCAATATCGAGAAGCAATTGCTAAATTGGGCATTTTTATTTCCGAGCATGCAAAAGATGAGCGCAAAGACGAAGCTTTGTTTTGGATAGCAGAAGCATCATATCGCTCTGAACTCTTTAAGAATGCGCAAGATTTCTACGAAGAAACTCTTGAGCAATACCCCAAATCCCAGCGAATTGAAGAAGCGCTTTACGGACTTGGCTGGACATTCTTTCGCCAAAGCGAGTTTGCGAAAAGCGCCGCTAAATTTAGCGATTTAGTTCGTCGCTTTCCCGACTCGAGATTTGCTGCCGATGCAATGGCGCGCAAAGGAGACGGACATTTCATTATGAAGCAGTATAACGATGCGGCTGCGTCATATCGCTTAGCATTGAAATATTCGCCCAAGACAGAAGAAGGACAATATGCAGCATACCAGATGGGTTATGCATATTTTCGAGGAAATGATCTTTCACACGCTGCTGATGCATTTCGCACATTTGTACGCTCCTACCCGCGTTCGCGATTTGCGCCGGCTGCACTATATTCGCTTGGGTGGACTTATTTCCAGCAACAAAACTATTCTGATGCAATCACTGCGTTTAATAATTTAATTCAGACATATCCGGACAATGAGCTTTTAGCACGCGCTCATTATTCTATCGGCGATTGTTATTATAATTCCGGCAATTTTGAACAAGCAATAGCGGCATATCGAGTGGTAACTGCTTCGTTTCCGTCAAGCCCATATGCAGGTGAAGCTATTAAGAGCATGCAATTTTGCCTTGAAGCGCTTGGCCGCGATGCTGAGGCGGATTCGGTGGTGGATGAATATGCAAGGAACAATCCAACATTGGAAGTAACAAAAGAACTTATTACAACAAAAGCTCAAAAATTTTATTCATCGGGACGGTATGCAAATGCAGTAACCGAGCTTGAAGGATTTATGAGCAAATATCCCGATGACGATAAAAAAGCTGAAGCGCTATATTATTTAGGCAAAAGCTACATTGGCATGAATGAACCGGCAAAAGCAGAATTATCCCTGAATAATATTGAAAAAAAATATCCCAACAGCGAATTTGCCTCGCTTGGGCAGCTAGAAATTGCTTATCTTAAATTGCAACAAAATCTGCCATCAGCAGCAGATTCGGTGTTTAGGATTGTGCAAAACGATTACGCAGCAACCGCACAAGCTCCGCAAGCTGGCTTTGAACGCGCTGAAATTGCTTATAAACGAGGTGATACCATCAAATCGCTTTTATTATATAGAGATATTGCCGAGCGATATAGAGCAACTGAGTATGGCGATCAAAGCTTATACCGCGCTGCCATGTACTATCGCATGAAGAATATTACTGACAGTTCGCGCAATTTCTTTACAGAATTGGCAGCTCGTACTAATAATCCTCTAATTGCTGCAGAGGCATACTATCGCATCGGCGAGCTTTGGATGAGGCAAAAAAGCTATGACAGCGCATTAACGGCTTTTGTCGTTATTCGCGAAAAATATTCTGAAGTTGAGGATTGGTTTACTCTTTCCATGCTTGCAGCCGGAGAATGTTATGAACAATTGCAAAATATTGAAGCAGCCAGAACTTCATATCAAACCATAGTTGCTCTTCGACCGGACGATGATTATGGAAAAACAGCGGCAGCACGGTTGAGGAGATTGCCAAAAGAAACGGTGAAAAAGCCATGATTAACATGCTGCATATTCAACGCAATGAATTGTTTAAATATTATTTTGCTGCTTTATTTTCATTGTTGGCGATGAATATGTCATCAGCGCAGACAAAAGAAAAAAAAGAGATGGGGCAGCAATCTCTTGAATTGCCGATTGTTGTTGTGCAAGGTCAAGATAAATTCGATATTCCAGCAGTTATAAAGAAAAATCCTTACGATACGCCGCCTTTGTCAAAATCACGTCTCGATTCGCTTAATACTTTAGAAAAACAGCGTCCAGCCTTGCTTCCGCCGGCTGGTTTGCCAGAACCTGAGCGCAAGCCGCATTTTGCTAATGGTTTTGCAGAAGGAGAAATCGGCCAGTTTTTTACAACAGACTTGCGAGCAGGACTTGGCTTTAATGCAGGTGATTATCGCCTGCATGCAGATGCAAACTTGAAAGGAAGCGACGGACATATAGATAATGCTGGTTATTTTGGATATGGTGCCGGGCTTTCGGCAGTGTATATCGCGCCCGAACAGTTCATTTTCTTCGGAGGCAGCCGCACTGAGTCAGCCATGCAGTTTGGAATGCGAAGCTACAAATTATATGGCAAGCAAGAGCAGCCGCTGCAAGATGTTCCAGACCGAAACACTGCGTCCTTTTCGATAGGTGCTAATATCTCCGGTCTATATGATGATTATTCTTATACTGCAAAAGGTTCTTGGTCTGCAAGTGGAATAGAGCAAAATAAATTCGATGCGACAGATAATGGCCTTGCCGGCTCATTGAGTATTGTTAAAAAATATACTAATTTCTCGGCTGGTTTGAAGACAACCCTTGATTTTCATACATTTCGAGGTACAGGATATCATTATATTGAACTTTCAGGAGTTTACAGCGGCACTATATCTGGAGTATTGCTTGAAGCCGAAGCGGGTGTGCAAACAGTATCTTCTACTGTTCAAACAACGTCGTCTGCGTTTTACGCAGTTGGAAATTTTAGATTGCCTCTTTCGTCGCTTTTTTCGGCTAGCGCATCTATTAGGACTGGATTAGCAAGAACATCATTTGCTGGTTTTTTAGCAGAGAATCCTTATCTAAGCTCTCGCTCTATCATAGATTTCGAAAAAACGGATATTGGTTTAAGCGCAGATCTTTATTATCATCCACTACCGTCATTTTATGCAAGCATTGGCGGGAAGCTAGCGTTGCGAGATAATTCTCCTTTCTTTAAATATGACACGCTTGGAATGTTCGGCATTGATTATGCTTCAATAACACAAGCAGAAATAAATACAGAAGCAATATTTTCTATAGGAAATGGTAATACATTAACTGCCAATGTATCTGCAATTTCTGCTAAATTTAAAGATGGAAACGGCAGTATTCCCTATGTGCCTATAATGCGCACTTCCGGTATTTGGTCACGCTCATGGAGCGAACGAGTAAGCTCTCAATTATCTGCTGTATGGTACGGCGAGCGTTATGCCGATAGGATGAATAAATTGATAATTGACGGCTGGCTCGATATTGGACTCCGAATGGACTATGCTTTGCAAACAGATATTTCGTTTTTTGTAAAAATTACAAATTTGACAAACTCAACGATAATTATTTGGGAAGGATACAGAGAGCGCGGTGTAGCAGCAATGTTCGGAGCGCTAATAAAATTTTAGGTTTGTAAAGTTGATTGATGTTTTAGATAAATTATTATCATATTTTTTATCTTATAAGATATTTAAAATATTAAACTACTTAAATGTTATAATATAACTATTCGCTTTTGTTTTGTAAAAGTAAAGAATAAATAAAAAATGCGGTAATACGTACAATACATAGAAATACAATTATTGCGAATATTTGTTAAATTCATAATATGATGCTGATATTTTCAAGGTGATTTATGGCAATTTCTCCATTTTCTGCCGAACTCCGCGAAGAGGAAAGATTTGCGGGTTTTGATGCTTCCGATATCGGTGATACATTTGAGCTTGAGCGGATGGATGTAAATTTTCCAGACGAAGATGTGACCGAAATTCTGCCTGAGGGCAAGGAATCTCAAGAGCAAGAAATCGTGGCTGAAAAACTTCCAAATCAAGAATCTGCGATTGAAAAAGTTGAACATCAAGAAGAAACAAGCGAAATAAAGGCAAATATCCAACGTGAAGAAAAGCAGAATGCGGCAGACCGTGAATTGCTTGAATTGCTTCAAGCAGAGTTATCTGCTTCATCTGCCAAGCAAAGCGAGCAAAAACCAGAGCCGTCAATTGTTGCAGCGCCGTCTTTTGAATTTGTAGATGTAACGAACGACCCTCAAACTCGGGAGTTTAATTTTGATAATATTGAAGCAAAACACCCTTCGGAATATTCGTCAGAACAAGCTGATGCCAAACATGAAACAGATTTTGAGGGAGGGTATGCTTCTTATGCCGCAATGGCAGATATTGTTACTAACAACAATGCTGAGAATGTGTCAGAACAAACGGAAAAGCCGAGCAAACGCCGAAAAGCTCTTTATCTTTCAATTGCTGCAGGATTGCTTTTGACAATAGTATTAGGCGCAGCCGGATACTTGTTATTGCCGAAAATCTTGCATTTTGCCAATGGTTCGACTCAGACCGATTCTACAAACAAACATAGCTCACCTATTCCAAGTAGTAATTTAAAACTGGAAAAGCCTAATGAAGATCTAACTCAACATGTTGCAGTAAAACCAATAGATACGCTTGACACAACTATTTCGGCAGAAACTGAAAACAAAGAAAAAAGACACATCGCCGAAACTCATGATGAAGTTTCAAATTCTAAACTAAAAATTGAAGATAAAGCACCTGTTCAAGCAGACGCAACAAAACAAAAAAAGAAAGATGAAACGGCCATAGTTGCGTCAGATTTTACAATAAAAAAACAACCGAAAGAGATAAATATAAAGCGCGAGCAACCTCGCGAAACAGAGAGCATTCCCAAAGTCGAGAAGATTGCAGCAAAATCAAAAAACCAAAGCGATAAGCCAGTTGCGCCGGGCAGTGTTTTGGGGCTTTATACTGTGCAAGTATATTCTACGCCTTCAAAAGATGATGCAGAAGAGTGGCTAGAGCGCTTGCGCGCAAAACAAATAAACGGCGGGTTCGTTAGCAATCAGATTATACGTGGTCAAACTTGGTATCGTATAAGATTTGGTTCATACTCAAGTCGTGAAGAAGCCGAATCTGCCGCAAGAAACAATGGTTTTTCCAAAAGTTGGATTGACAGAGTTAAATAAAGTATAAGAAACGATGAATATTAACCGCCATTCATCAGAAAAAAATATTTCATTCGATTTACCTTGGAATCCATTTACCGCTCGCGGTTTTGTTGTGGCTTGCATGGTTGCCTTTATTTTAATCATTCTTTTTTCTTTCGTGGATGTTTCAGTACCATATCGCTCTGTAGATCTTGTTCTGCCAGACACAACTATCAAGCTCATCTTTGGTTCAGGGGATGGAACAGGCGCGAGAAAGGGCAATTTAGCAAAAGAAGGATCAAAACGACGCGGAAAAACAGCTCCTGATGCTTTAGACGATGCCGCACAAGCAATGAAATCAACTGTCATTAACAAAGGATCTGCTCCAAATGATCCGATGACAACAACTCGGATTATACCTGCAAAAAATTTAGCTTCTGAGCATAAAGGCGCTGATTCAAATTCTGATTCCAAAAAAAGTATTGGAGCTCCATCTACCGGAAGCGATGATGGAACCGGACTTGGAATTGCCGGAACCGGACGAGGCAAAGGCGAAGGATGGGGTGATATTGATTGGGGAGGCGGAGGAAATCGCGTTGTGTTGGTAAAGAAAAAACCGCCTTTTCCACATGGCGCTCAACCGGCTACAATACGTATACAATTCAGAGTGCGTCCCGATGGAACTGTTGGACGAATGGTTCCGTTGCAAAAAGCAGATCCGCGATTAGAGCAAGCGGCAATGGAAGCGCTTCGTCTTTGGAAGTTTAATCCGATACCTGGCAGTATTGAAATGACAGGGGTTATTCCATTTCAATTTAAAGTTAATTGAATATTATGGAACAATTTGACGTGTTACATTTTTTTAAAGATCTGCCTGTTTTTGCTTGGGTAATTCTTATAATACTTTCTATTGGCATTCTCTTTGCATTAGTAAGAAAATTGATTAAAGTTGCGCTTATTCTCGCTGTCTTAGCCGCAGCCGCATACTTTATTGGACGATATTTTCATTAATTTAATATAAAAAAGAGATAATTGTTTTGTTTCTATAAAGTTGCTGGAAATAATGCTTCTGGAAATTAGATTGCTTAATGCAGTATTATATTATTGTAAATTTAGCAATTAGCGCATTGCGGACGTTGTATATTAATCGTTAGGATTGCAAATGTCATATAATATCGGAGTTATAGGAACTGGCTATGTAGGATTGGTAACAGGTGTCTGCTTTGCAGAAAGCGGAAATTCTGTTTATTGTGTAGATATTAATAAAGAAAAAATTGAGCGATTAAAGAATGGCAATATGCCAATTTATGAGCCTGGTCTTGAGCATTTATTAGTTAGAAATATTAGAAACGGACGATTAAATTTCACTACTGAATTAGCAGATGCTGTTAATAAATGCTCACTTTTGTTTTTATGCCTTCCCACTCCGCCTGATGATGATGGATCTGCGGATTTGCAATACGTGCTGACAACTGTTGCAGAGATTGCGGATATTATTAAAAACAATCCTACTAATCAGCCAAAAATAATTGTAAATAAAAGCACTGTTCCGGTTGGAACAGCCAAAAAAGTTGCTGATTTGTTTCATAATCTTGCGCCTAATTTTGATATATATGTCGTAAGCAATCCAGAATTTTTGCGCGAGGGATTTGCTGTTGAGGATTTTATGAAACCAGATAGAGTGATTATTGGTGCATCGTCGCATTATGCTTGTTCTGTAATGCAGGATTTATACGAACCGTTTGTAAGAAGTGGAAATCCTGTGTACATTATGGATGAAAAAAGCGCCGAGATTACAAAATATGCGGCAAATTGTTTTCTGGCTATGCGTATCTCGTATATGAATGAATTGTCTCGCTACTGTGAATCTGTTGGAGCTGATATTGAAAATGTTCGCATCGGGATTGGTTCAGACAGTCGAATTGGAAAACGGTTTCTTTTTGCCGGATTAGGTTATGGCGGCAGTTGTTTTCCCAAGGATGTCAAAGCTTTGATATATTCGGCTGATGCCGAAGGATCTCCATTGTCTATTATCAAGGCGGTCGAACAAGTAAATTTTGATCAAGCAGATTATTTCATTGATAAAATTCTTAATCGTTTTGACAATGCCATTACAGGAGTTTCATTGGCAATTTGGGGATTGGCATTCAAACCTAATACTGACGACACACGCGATGCTCCATCATTCCGAGTAATAACCAAATTACTTTTTTACGGTGCAAAAATTACTGTGTATGACCCGGAAGCCGCAGCGAATACTCATCGCGTCTTCGGCGACAAAATACGCTATGCAAAATCGGCGATGGATTGTTTGGAAGGTGCCTACGCTCTTATAATTGCAACAGAATGGAATGAATTTCGCAAGCCAAATTTTGAAGCTATGAAGAAATTCATGAAATGTCCGATAATTTTTGACGGTCGAAATCTATATGAGCTAAAAGAAATGGAGAAAAGTGGTTTTGAGTATTATAGCTTAGGACGAAATTCGGTTGCTCTAAAAGCAAATTAGTGAAGGCGATTATTCTACATTAAGAATAAAATGGCCAAAAATGAACTTACAATTTTTTGAAAATTACTGAAAGGCAGGCATTGCATGGCTAATGAAGAAGCCGAAGCTTCCAAAGAGAAAAAAGGAATGCCCAAAATTATAGTATATATTGTAGCCGGAGTATTGGCCGCATTAGTGTTCGGGAGCGGTATTTTTATAGGAACCAAATTCTTAGGAAATTCTGGAGATAATAAATCCGATGGGAAAAAAACAGAAAAAATATCTTCTTCATCATCACACGATGAAGAAGATGAAGAAGTGCAAGAAAAGAAAATCGGGGTTGTTGTGCCGATGAAAGATGACCTGCTTTTCAACCCGAAAGATGCGCCGTCAAGGTTTGTCATGGTTGGCATTGGAATTGAAGTAGCGACAGAAGAAGAAAAGTCAAAAGTGGAAAAAGAACTTGCAATACCGATCAATTCAGCAGTATTAAAGAAGCTGCGCTCTTATACTATAGAAGATCTGCAATCACAAAATATTCAAGATTCACTTCCAATCATTCTGAAAAAAGAAATTCGTCCGTTATTTGGAGAAGTAAAACTTAAAAACGTATATATCTCGAAATTTGTTATACAATAACGACAATTCGACTACAATTTATTGATTAACTGACAAGTTAAAAAAAGAAACAAGAGTAAGTTATGGCTGATGTACTTTCGCAAAATGAAATTGACTCGCTGCTGACAGAAATGACGGTTGGAGCAGTAGATGTAGATTCATTGTTGCAAAAGCGCGAACCTATAAGAAACGATCTAGCCACCTATGATTTTAGACGGCCTAACCGTATCTCAAAAAATCAAGTTCGGCAAATACAAACTGTTCACGAGAATTTTGCTGAAATTTTTGGCTATTATCTTGTTTCACGACTACAAACAATTGTTTCTATTTCAGTAACGGCTGTAGATCAGCTTTTCTATTCAGAATTTATCCTTTCAGTAGCAAATCCAAGCTGCATCTACGTTTTTGACATTGCAAAAACTGACGGAACCGGCATTTTGGAAATTAGTCCTCAGCTTGCGCTTACAATTGTAGAGCGGCTGCTTGGCGGAAGCGCAGACATTGTTCGCAAACCTCGGAGCATAACGCCGATTGAACAGGCAGTAATGCGAAAAATTATTGACCATGCATTTGGCGATTTAAGCTCTGCGTGGCATTCGATAGCCGATTTGCAGTTCGCTTATCAACGGTTGGAAACCGAGTCAGAATTTGTTCAAATTGCTCCATCATCTGAAATTGTTGTTTTAGTGTCGTTCGATGTAAATATAGGCATTAATCAGTATTTAATGAATCTGTGCTTCCCAACGTTTGCACTCGAAGACGTATTAGCGCGTTTGAATAGACAGCAAGTTACTTCCAATATTTCCCAAACTCCGCAACGAGTGCGTGAAAATATGGATGTAATGAAAAGGCAAATTGCACAAACTCGATTGCCTGTTGTAGCCGAGCTTGGCAAGGCAGTAATTACCGTTCAAGATTTATTAGGGTTAAAAGTTGGCGACGTGCTAAAGTTAGATGCAAAAATAGACAGCGAAATTGAGCTAAGTATCGGTCAAAAAAGAAAATATGCGGCTCGCCCCGGCACTCTTGATGGAAAAAAAGCAATTAAAATCACGAGAGAGCTTAAAGAAGAAGATCTCATTGAAACTGAAATTTATTATCGTTCTACGGAGAAATAGTTATGACACAAGAAGAAATTGACAAACTTCTTGAAGGAGGCGATATTCTTGAGGTCGAGGAACAATCTGCAGAATCTGTAATTCATCAGCCAGAATTTCAAGAGCTTAACAATCCGGTTGTGGGAGCGCAAGCAGGACTCGATCCTAAAATTTCGCTTCTATATGATCTTCAGTTGTCCGTGTCTATTGAATTAGGACGAACCAACATGCTAATTCGCGATATACTTCGGCTTGGACGCGGCTCTGTAATTGAATTCGACAAACTTGTAAGCGAGCCAGTAGATGTTTTGGTAAATGGAAAAAAAGTGGCAGGCGGCGAAGTTGTAGTAATTGACAAACACTTCGGTATTCGAATTACAACATTGGTGGATCCGAGTGATCGCATCCGTGGAATTAAACGATAATATGATGGATCAAAATTTATTAAAAGCATTTGCCACTCTTGCTAGTTTTGTAGGCATTTTATTTGTTATCTATATTATTCTTAAAAAAAATACTGCCAAAAAAAAAAATGGCGGCGTAATTGGCAATGATTCCATAACTATACTTTCGAAAACAACATTGCTGCCGAAAGGATTTCTTTATGTTGTTGCTATTGGCCAGCGTAAAATGCTAATCGGTTCTACTGAGCATAGCATTTCTCTAATAACAGATTTAAGCAATTCTGTAGAAAAAAAAGCTGAAATACAAGCTGAATTCGATATGCCTCAGCCATCTACTCTCACTTCATCTGTGCCGATTAATTCCGATAATGAATCCTTGTCATTTTCTACTTTTCTCAAAACAATTCTTTCTCGTGAATCCACTTCTTAAAAGCCGTAAACCTTTACATTCTTCTGAAAATATTTACGAAAACGACAAGTCCTATATAGCCGTGATGTATTCCGAAGACCTTGTCGAAAATCGAGGTCGTCAAATTTCTCTTCCCAATGGAGATGAAGTTGCATTATTTCGTTATAACTCCAAACTTCACGCTGTTTCTAATATATGTCCGCATCAGCATTTCTCTTCAATTTGTGACGGCGTTATTCATAATGGCTCGGTAATATGCCCGATGCACGACTGGGCATTTTCGCTCGATAATGGAAAATGTGCAGAAAATGAGGCATCATTAAAAGTTTATGCTATTTTTGAACGAGAAGGCATTGTCTATGTTGAAGATTCGATTGCAAAATTGCCTGCATGGATGAATTATTAAATAAGTATGAATTAAGCGATCGAGTTAAGAATGCGGCTCTCGACATAGGATTTGCGGATGTCGGCATTGCTGCCGCAAATTTGGTAGATACATTTCATTTTAGCAATTGGCTGGCTTCGGGTTATGCTGGCACAATGCACTATCTGGAGCGTAATCTTGAAAAGCGCGGTGATGTGCGAGAGATTCTGCCTGATGCGCGATCTGTAATTGTTGTTGCAGAAAATTATTTCACTCCTTTTTTTCATTCAGAAGGCGCTGAGGGAAAGATTTCGCGCTACGCTTGGGGCGATGATTATCATGACGTAGTTTTGGAAAAACTACGATTACTTTGCGTTGAAATTACAAATATAGCGCCAGGAAATTCAACAAAACCATACGTGGATACTGGCCCAACTTTGGATAAAATATGGGCTGTTCGTGCCGGAATAGGATGGCAGGGGAAACATTCTAATATTATTTCAAGAAAATTTGGCTCTTGGTTTTTTATTGGTTTGATATTAACTTCGGTCGAGTTAGTTCCCGATGCTCCAATTGAAGATTATTGCGGCAATTGTACCGCTTGTATTGAAGCATGTCCGACCGGCGCGATTATCAGCCCGTATGTCGTAAAAGGTACGGAATGTCTTTCATATTGGACCATTGAAACCAAGCCTGATATTGAAATACCAGAAAATATTGCAAACAATATGGAAGGTTGGATTTTTGGCTGTGATATTTGCCAAAATGTATGCCCTTGGAACCGTTTTCAACAAGACAGCAGCGAGGAACGATATATGCCACGAAATAATGAAACCACGCTGAATACAAAAACTGTGTCGGCAATGCAGCAAGAGGAATTTTCTGCACGGTTTCGTAAAAGCCCAATAAAACGAACTAAAATTGCAGGATTGAAACGTAATGTAATCGCGCTGAATAAAGGAAGTTCGAAAGATGCTAAAATTTGATATCCCCGCCATATTCCCGCCTGAAATAGTGTCGGGAATCAGCTTGCGTAATGTTTCTTTTTTCGAACCATTTGGCTTTTCGCCCGGAAGCCGCTGCTCTGTATTATCATCCAACGACGAATTAAAAAAACATCGCATGACGCTCTCTGAAGAGTTGAAAATACCTGCTTTTCATCTTCAATTTCAACAACAAGCGCATGGGTGCATTATTAGAGTGGCAAACAGCGAATCAATAGAAGAAGAATCTGACGGCATGATAACCAATGAGGCTGGCATAGCATTGTGCGTTTCCATTGCAGATTGCGCAGCAGTTTTAATTTATTGTCCGGTGAGCCACAGCATCGGAGCATTCCATTCCGGTTGGCGCGGCACTCATCTTGCAATAGCAAAACATGGCATAGAGATGATGCAAAAAAATTATGGAGCGGCACCTGAATCTATGCTGGTATATGTTTCGGCTTGTGCCGGCAGCAATAATTATTATGTTGATGAAGATGTTGCTCGACTTTTTAAAGCTGTTGCACCTCGTGAAAACGGGAAATATACTCTTGATATTCGTGCAGAGATACGCCATCAACTTTTAGAAGCACAAATTCTGAATGATAATATCGAGTGTTCTAATGCATGTACAATTGCTGATGAACAATATCACTCATTTCGTCGCGATAGGGAGTGCTCAGGCAGAATGGCGGCGCTTATTGCAATGCGAAAATGAGAGTTGTTGTACTCATAGCGTTGAAGCTGCTGTTGAATAAAAAATAGTAACAGACAATTTACTGTATCCCATTCCACTAAAATATCTAAACATTTTTTACCGATAAAAAATCGGAAATTGCTTAGGGTTTGACTCGTGCATCAGATCATAAACACACTCGAAAATATGTTCTGCTTCCGGTTTTGACCAATAATTACCATCAGTTCCGTAGGCAGGACGATGCTGTTTTGCAGAAAGTGTTCTTGGCTCTGCATCTAAAAATTTATATCCGCCTTGACCTTCTATAACCTGTTGCATCATATAAGCTGTTGTTCCGCCGGGCACATCTTCGTCTAAGAAAATAATACGATTGGTTTTTTGAAGCGATCGCACTATTGCGCCATCAATGTCAAAAGGCAGAAGCGTCTGCACGTCAATAACTTCTACTGAAATACCTGTTTGATCCAGCATGTCGGCAGCTTCCATTGCAGGGCGGCAACATGCTCCATACGTTGCCAATGTTACGTCGCTTCCGCTGCGAAGTGTTTCCGGCGCGCCGAGCGGCACAGTAAATTCGCCCACATTTGCAGGCAGTTTTTCTTTCAAACGATAGCCATTCAACACTTCCACTATCAAAGCCGGCTCTTCGGATTGTAGCAACAGATTATAAAAACCTGCTGCTTGCGTCATATTTCGGGGGACGCAAACATACATACCGCGCACTAAATTGATAATGCCGGCCATCGGCGATCCGGCATGCCATACACCCTCGAGACGATGTCCGCGAGTGCGGACTATTACAGGTGCTTTTTGCCCTCCTTTTGTTCGCCATTGCAATGTGGATAAGTCGTCCGACATAATCTGAAGCGAGTAGAGAAGATAGTCGAGGTATTGGATTTCTGCAATTGGACGCAAACCGCGCATGGCAAGTCCAATTGCCTGTCCAACAATTGTAACCTCGCGAATACCAACATCTGAAATACGCAGGTCGCCAAATTTATTTTGCAGTCCTATAAATCCTTGATTGACATCGCCAAGTTGTCCTACATCCTCGCCAAATGCAAGAATGCGCGGATCGCGGGCAAAAGCTGCGTCGAAGCAAGCATTCATAACCTCCGATCCGTTAATCATTGGCGAATCAGCGTCGTATTGAGCCGCGATTATTGGAACTTTAGCAGCTGCATAAGGAGTGTCATTGTATAGATAGCTGCTGTAATAATCATTGCATCTGGCATTGATAGAATTTTTTAATGCAATGAGGTTTTGCTTCTGTGGTATCAGTTCGTTTCGAGCGACAAGCAATAATTTATGTATTGCAACCATTATATCGCGTCGAAACGGCTCGCGAATACTTGTCAAATCATTCTTTATTGCCTGAATTTTTTTTGCATGAATACTTGAAGCAGACAGCGCGTCCATGCTTGCAGCAACTTCTGCAATATCTTGGCGTATTGGAGTAATATATGCATTCCAAGCGGCATCTTTCCAAATCGAAACACGTTCTGCCTCTTCCTTCTCTAAAGTGTCGAGTTCCTCGGGCGTTGCCAGACTTTCAGTAATTATCCATTGGCGCATTCTTTTCAATCCGTCATATTCTGTTTCCCATTCCAACCGTTCTTTTGATTTATATCTCTCGTGGCTTCCTGAAGTGGAATGTCCTTGCGGCTGTGTAACTTCGATAACATGAATTATTTGTGGAATATGCTCTTGACGCGCAGTTTCTGCGGCGCGTTGATAAGCGTCTACAAGAGCCGGATACTCCCAGCCACGAACTATATGAATGTCAAAACCAGATTTTGAACCAGATTTACGCTGAAAGCCCGAAAGAATTTCGCCAAGATTCTCTTTAGTGATTTGATACTTATTTGGAACAGATATTCCATATCCATCATCCCAAATAGACATTACAACAGGTGCTCCGAGCACGCCAATAGCGTTAATTGCCTCCCAAAACATTCCTTCGGCCGAGCTTGCATTTCCTATAGTCCCGAAGGCAACTTCATTGCCATTTTGTGAAAATTGAGTAAACTGCCGAAGTTCCTCCACTTCGCGATAAAGCTTTGATGCGTAGCCAAGCCCCACTAATCGCGGCATTTGAGAGCCGGTGGGAGATATGTCTGCCGATGAATTATAATTTTCAGTAAGGGTTTTCCAAGAGCCGTCTGAATTAAGTGTTCGAGTTGCAAAATGGCCGTTCATAGAGCGTCCAGCGCTTGAAGGTTCGGCTTCTACGTCGGTATGCGCATAAAGCTGAGCAAAAAATTTCTGAACATCGGAAATACCCAAAGCAAACATAAAAGTTTGATCGCGATAATATCCAGAACGAAAATCGCCTTTGCGGAATGCTTTAGCCATTGCAAGCTGCGCTACTTCCTTGCCATCACCGAAAATGCCGAATTTTGCTTTGCCTGTAAGAACTTCTCGCCGTCCTAATAAACTTGCCTGACGACTCTGCCATCCAATGCGATAATCGCGCAATACTTCATCTCTATTCCACAAAGAAAGCTTTGATCTTTGAGATATGGCTTGTTTTGCGCTGTTTTTTTTTGCAGATATTATATCATCTTGCGATTTGCTGTCTGCTCTCGTTGATTTGCCATTTGCGGCTGAAGCTTTGATAGATTCTTTCCTTGTGGTGGCTTTGGCAGCTTCATTCATAGTTTTTCCCAAATTTTAAGTCAAGATTAGTGCAAAGTTACGCACTACGCCTCTTGAAAAAAAACGTTCACATGATTTGTCTTCGTCAGAAAGTTAGTTTCTTTGCGGGCAAGAGAAAGTATTTGCCGGTATGTTATTCTTCAAGAAGATATAGCAGACAATTATTGGAAAATTATTTGAAGAACTATGATCCGATTGAGCAGAGCGAAAAATAATTAAAAAATTAATCAGTAAACGCTGTTGTTTATAAAGATTTACAACAAACGCTAATCTCAATCAATCAAAGAAATATGTTAATTGAAGAGTATTGTTCTGCTTGGTTAATCAAATGTTTTACTTTAAGTTAAATGTATAGCTAATCGGCAATGACTACTTTTTTAATTGCTATAATTTTATCATTCTGCGTTATAGTGATAAAATATATTCCGGACGGCAAATTTTCTCTGTCGAATGTAATATTTTGACCTGAAATATGCATTCTTTGAACTAGCGTCTGACCGAATATATTTTTGACTGTCAGTGTGGCATTATTCAAATTGATGTCGGTTTTCAGAAAAAATTGTGAGGAAAATGGGTTGGGAAAGACAGTCAATCCTAAATCTTCCACAAATTCTGCAACATTAACAATTGAGGGAAGCATAACAACTGGTTTTTTGGCTTCAACAGTATTTCCCCACGTGTCTGCAAGAGTTAAGCGCAGAGTATATTTTCCGGCAGTCAGCGATTGTGTGTTCCATTTGGCGAGCGTATCATTCCTCGATTCCTTCGTTGTTTTTTCCATTAATGCAGTCCAGCCATTGTCGCCTTCTTTTTGGTAATCCATCGAGAAATAAGAAAAATCCATCAGCAGACTTGCATCTGTTTTATCGATCCATGCTGAACCTATGATTGGAACAATAGCATCAGTGTTGCATGTAGACGGCTGGGCAATGTTTGCAAGCCATGCAGAGCTCTGGTCGTAGGCGACAGGATCTTGAGCAATAGAGCTTTGCACAATAATTAGTACTGATCGCCCAGTAGAAGCAGTAATGCCGCCCGTCTGAGTGGAATAAGCAAATATCATCATTGCATTCCGTTCGCTGCGAAGAGAAGAAGAAACCACTGAATTTGAGTTGTAGTAAACCGAAGTGTCGGAAGCAAAGCAATATCCGCCTGAGCCGTCAACCCAATAATTTGCGCCTAATACTTTTGATGATCCAAAAGAGCCGACCTCGCCGAGAACACTTCCGCTGACAAATAAATTCTTTGCATCGAACACATACAAACTCCATGTTTTTACGGAAGAATTTATGAGGCGCAGCGATCGGTCAGTGAGCTGCGCCGAAAAATCAGAATAAGATGAATTATTCACCAATCCATCTACGCTGCTTGAATCCTTTCCCTTAAACCACAAACCAATGGCGCGAACTAATGATTGCGATATTGTAATGTCAGAACCGTTTACAGGCATTAAACCCCATTGAATATCAGAAGAGGAATCTACCTGTATTTTGTAGCTGATTCCTTTGACGCCTTTCGTCGAATTATTAAAAGAATAGGAAATAAGATTATCGCCAGATGGAAAAGCGTGGTTAATCGTTGAATTACTTGGAAAATAATGCCAAATAATGGCTGTTTTCACTTTTTGTAATCGAAGGTAGGCGCTGTCCATAACAATAAACTCGCCCGCCAAATTGCAGCGATTTATGGCAATTGTGCCTTTGCCCGAAACACCTGCGGTGGTGAAGTCGGTTTGAGTGATATTGTTCATTAAGACCGATCCTGAATCTCCGACCGATAAATTATGGCTGAATCCTCCATAGTTCAACGTTGTGTTTGTCAAATTCAGAGAGCCATTCTGAAAAACCAAAATGGTGCGTTGATAAAAGTACTGCTGTGGAAAATATAGTGCAGAAGAATCGGCAAATACTTTGCCGCTGCCAACGACAAACAAATCTCCCAAAATAGTTGCGTCTGCATTTTTAAAAATTATCACGCCGTCATTAAAAACAAAAATTGGTCCTGTATGGCTCCATTTTCCCGAAACAAACAAAGTATCGCGAGGCGTATAGCCAACAACTAAAGTGTCGCCTATGTTAACCGTATGTGGAACAAGATCATTACGAGAGTTTTTATGCTCTGTCATTATTTCCAGCTGTTTGATGACAGACGTTGATTGCATATTATTTTGCATTATGATTTCCTTTTGCGGCAAATTCCTGCTTTGCTCAAATGCTGAAGAGCAAAACTGATCTATTGTCATCTGGGGAAAATTCATTTTTTGCGAGTAAGCACTTGTAAAAGCTGATATTGTCATTGCAAATAGAAACAGGACTTTCATAGTAGTTTTCGGATATGTTTAGTTCGCAAGTCAAAACTGATTGTGCTTTTGGAGAAGTATTCGTTATCGTAAAAGTGTATTATGTTGTTAGAATTGAAATATCACAGTTTCAATAAATGAGCCCACTCCGAAAAGTCGGATGATATTTCAAATCAATGAAAACATGGTGAAAAGTATAGTAATAACCTATTTTAAGTTAAAAAAGTCAAAAAAACGACTCTTTTAGCTCCGCAGATTCAACACTGAAGTGCAACGGATGAAATAAATAAAGAGTTGGTTTAAGTGTCATAGTTCAACAACCCAGCGACGAGTTTATCACAAACGGAGCACAATATGCCCAGCGGCTATACACCTAACGCAAGAGCAAAGATACGAAATAGAAATCATGCATAGTAATAAAGTTTCATTGCGAAGCATTGCATCAAACCTTGGGGTTTCAGCTTCTACTCTCAGCCGTGAATTGCGCCGCAATAAAGGCGAAAGAGAATACTTGCATAAGCAAGCACAATCGAAATATAAAGAGCGCAACCGCCGCCAAGACAAAGCCCTCAAATTCAAAGGCGAGTTGCTCTCTATTGTAGAGGAGCTGATACGTTTCGACTTGAGCCCGGAGCAGATTTCATACGATCTTTTGCGCATCGGCAAGAGCATCAGTCATGAGCGTATTTATCAATATATATGGTCGGACAAGAAAGCATTAGGCAAATTGCACCAGCATCTTCGCCATTCGTGCAAGAAAAACCGAAAGCGGGGCCATGTCAAAGAGTTTAGCAATCATGAAACCATAGCGAAATCATTATCAGCCGAA
>JBDHXA010000034.1:0-31402 GCA_039810485.1 Chlorobiota bacterium
TTAGCAGTTTTACCTCTTGAAAGCTAATATCTACAAGATAGGGGAGCAACTATAAAAATCGTTTAGGACAGGATTGAGCCCAATATAAATGTAAAAGGAATTTTTAACAGTGACACTTCTATATTCTGCGCAAGCTGTCCTTCGGCTGTCATACCCGAACAGCCCTCGAATACGCATCCTGTTGTATATCGAGAGTTGTATCATCTATCGCGGGATAATCTGGTTTGCGACACAACTGATAACAACCCTGCTTGGGAGAGGGGAATGCGTACGGGTCTGCGCTTTGACGGCATTTATTGGCAGTTGAAACACCAATACTCAGAAAGTGAAACTCCTTTAACGCAAATAGTGAATCGCTGGGTTTGGTCGCTTGACGATTTTTCAAACGACTCATACATTCCCGATTTTTTTCGCATCGGCTGGCTTGGCGTTGTATGGGATGGTTTGAGAAATGGAGGCAATTTCAGCGGATTGAGTTATGTAGATCAACCGGCGGTTTCACCGGGAGAATTGTCTTTTTGGCCGGATTCTAATCATATCAATCGCGGCTGTTGGAATTTTGGCGAGCGAGTTATGAATCTTGACTTTCGCCGCCGTCCAATGACAGTGATACAGGGGCAAGGTTATTCGATACAAGACATTTCAGGTCAGATATTGCATTTCGAGCATACTCATAACTGACCCCGCTATCATGTGGCTTATGCCACAATGGACAATGGCTTTCTTTCCTATCCGCACCTTGCTACTCGCCCTACGGTCTGTCAGTACAGCTGGCAGGAAAACCGCAGGATATACGGCAAATCGTTGTCGTCCAACGCTGTGACTTATATTCGCTCTTCGGCACAGTAATTTTATCGTTCGGCAGGCGAAGGCGATATAGCGGTGTATCTCGATGGCTTTTGCGATGATTCGCTTTCGTACAGCGTTGGCGGCGTAGAGACAGATGGGCGCGATTATCGCCTTTTGCCCCGCGAAATGGCACCTTACAAGCGGGTACATCAGCGCCAGACACATTGTGGTCTCCATGGTTTGCGGTTGGCTCATCCGAGCAATTGCACCTTCGCATAGCCGGGAATGCACCGGAATTAGTTGAAATGTGGTTGGAGCGTCGCAGCGACGGCACGCGCTGGTCGCTTGATCTTCCCGTTGGAGAGCGTCAGTGTCTTAGATAAATTCACCGTGTATGTAATAACGGCAGCGGCGAGGAATATCGTGCAGTATTGAGCGGTCGTGGCGGTCAGTATCGTGAGGAGACCGTATTGTATTGCGATCAAGGCGAATTGTCTCGGCGCAGTTCTCTTGGCGATATTGTAGATTTGTCTGCATTGCCGGCGACGCCGGTGTTGGTGTATCCGAATCCATCGTCTGGCGAGGTGCGCGCCGCCGTTTGCGGAGACGGTCGCTGCATTGTCGAGGCATAGAATAAATATGGCGAAACAATGTGGCGAATAGAGTCGAAATCGGGCGGTCTTTTTGTATTGCCGTCGTTGGGCTGGCCATCAGGCATATATGCGTTGTGTGTGATTCGCGATGGCTTGCCTGTGTCTGCAGCCAAGTTTGTCGTAGAGCGTTAGCAATTTTTCACAAGTTCATATCATCGGCGCATCACCCGTTTTTTAAGCGGGCGATGCTTTTATTTTACGGCAATGACATTTTCTCAGCCGTCGCTTTTATCTTAGCGTAGTCAAACAACAGAAAAATTAAGTTAATCACTACAATCCCAAAAATCCTACAATTCTACAATCCTAAAAATCCTAATTCAGACAATCTTCAATACTGAACCAGACAATTTCTTACTTCCGCTTGAACGTGTTTTGCAATTCTTCGCCGACACTTTTCATAAATTCTCCTACGCCATGAGCAATATATTCAACGCCTTCTTCTATGCGTTTTGCATTTTCTTCGGCTGAATAATTGAGGTTTGGATAGATTGGGAAACCGCTGCATAAGCTCTTTACATCGGCTTTAACGGCAGCGTATACCTCCTCATTGCCAATATTGGTTAATGTGCGATCTATTAGTCGAGCAATATGACGCATATCGTCTTCTTTCATGCCGCGTGTTGTGATTGCAGCCGATCCAAGACGAATGCCGGATGTTACAAGCGGTGATTCTGTGTCGAATGGCACTGCATTTTTATTGCAAGTAATACCAGACGCATCAAGGGCATTCTCGGCTTTTTTTCCGGTTAATCCCTTGTTGCGCAAGTCTATGAGCATAAGATGATTATCAGTGCCGTTGCTTATGATGTTATAGCCGAAATTAATCATTTCGTCGGCTAATGCCTGCGCATTTTTAATCACTTGTGAAGTATACGCTGTAAAGTCGTCGGATAGCGCTTCGTTGAACGCGGTCGCTTTGCCTGCTATTACATGCATAAGAGGTCCTCCTTGTATTCCGGGCATGACCATCGAGTCAATCAGTTCTCCCATTAGTTTTTTACGCCCGGATTTAGGAGCTGTTTGTCCAAATGGATTTTCATAGTTTTTCCCCATAATGATAAGTCCGCCGCGAGGTCCGCGCAAAGTCTTATGCGTTGTGCTTGTTACAATGTCGCAATATGGAACGGGTGAGGAAAGATGTCCCTTTGCTATCAAACCTGCAGGGTGAGCAATGTCGGCAAGCAAAAATGCGCCGATTGAATCTGCTATTTCACGGAATGCCTTGTAATTAATATTCCGCGAATAAGCGGATGCGCCTACAGTTATCATTTTTGGCTTATGCTCTTTTGCAAGATCGGCCGCGCGATTATAATCAATTCGTCCAGTTTCCTTGTCAATTCCATAAGGAATGAAATTGTAGAATTTGCCGGAAAAGTTAACTGGCGAGCCATGCGTCAAATGCCCTCCATGAGAGAGATCCATGCCCATAACTGTATCACCCGGCTTGAGAAACACAAAATAGACAGCCATATTGGCGCTGCTGCCGCTATGCGGCTGCACATTGGCATATTCGGCGCCGAATAGTTTTTTAAGGCGGTCTATGGCAAGTGTTTCAGCTGCGTCGACCCATTCGCATCCGCCATAATAACGACGGCCGGGATAACCTTCGGCGTATTTGTTTGTTAAAATTGAACCTTGCGCTTGCATAACTGCTTCCGAAGCATAGTTTTCGCTTGCAATAAGCTCGAGTTTGTCGCGCTGACGCTCATATTCTCCTACCAGAGATTGGTGCAGTTCTGGATCTGAGTTTTTGATGTATGAGTACATAATATTTCCTATAATAGTGATGGAATAATATCTAAACAAAATCCCGCTATTTCATTACGGCAAATTCCGAAGCAATGCTGTGTCCATTGGCGGAGCATATCAAGTGATAGGCCCCGGAAATTAACTTGTCGAGCGGAAGAACAATAGTTTCAGCGCCGGCAGTTTCTATCTGTGATGTGAATTGCAGAAGGCCGACAGCATCAAAAATGGAAATATTTAGCACATTGCCTTTGAGAATAGCTGGAATGGCAAATCGTATTTCATTGCTTGCAGGATTTGGTCTAAAGTAGGATTTAGAATCTAAAGCGATAATGTCGTTTGTTGAAAGGGCAATTTCTTCACAATGAGTTTCGCCTGTAACAGCGTGGACTTCACAGTTTAAAATAGTGCCATTGCCGCCGCCCATTGGAGAGCCGCCAAAGTTTAATTGCCAAAGCGGAGAGCCGGCAGTGAAATATCTTGGTAAAATTGCTATGCTTAGCGGGATTAGAAAAGGTTTTTTTTCGGGAAATGCCGCTGAAAATACTTTGTATGCATTATCATCTCGAATTTTTGCAGACATGGCATCGCTGTCAATCCAATTGTCCGGCAATGTTGCATCTGTGAATGAACCCATTGGTGCAAGCGAACTTGCATCGAAAGGCAGCACTTGAAATCCAAACAGAGCAACTTTTACTATTCCGGCGCTGACTACGGTGTCATCGGAAGTTTTACGGCTTTTGCCGGACAAAAAATAAAGCCAAGCTTTTGCCTTTCCATCTTTTATGTCGAAGGCAACTTTAATCGGCAGTTGAAGAGCTGCGCTTGTATCGCCTAGTGAAAAAACTCCTAATAATTTTGGTGATGTAATGGAAGAATCGGCTGATTTTTCAGCAAGTTTAAGCCCTGATTTAGCGGTAAATGGCTGCAATAAAGCGTCGAGCTGAGCATAAGACGACTGTGCGTTGCAACAAATAAGCAAAGCAATCGCCGATAGCAAAAGAGATTTCATTGACTATATTCCTATTTTATGAAGGTTTTTAATACTGCATTAACGAAATTATGAAAATTTGTTCTCATCGAAAAACCTTTTCAGATTTCCTAATTTACGCTATTAAGCAAATAAAGAGCGTTTTCGTAAATTTGTTCCAATTTACCAAAGCAGCAATTGGAGAATACAAATAATGAATCATATAGATTGGAAAAATATTGCTCGAATCGTGCTACTGTCAAGAGCGATAGATCTTATTGAAGAAAACGAATTAGCGCCAAATGGAAAAGCTCTTTATCAATTTTCATCTCGAGGTCATGAATTAGCGCAGGTTATTTTATCGGAATACTTAAAACATCCTCACGATGCTGCAACAGTTTACTATAGGTCGCGCCCTTTTGTGCTGGGTGCCGGCATGACTGCGGAGGAAGCTTTTGCCGGTCCTTTGGCAAAATCAGGAAGCCGCAATGGCGGACGCGATATTGGCGTTGTGCATAATCTTGTTTCTCGAGGCGCCGCTTCAGTTCTTCCGGCAAGCGGCGATGTAGGAGCGCAATATACGCCTGCGGTCGGCTGGGCTCAGGCAATTGTTTATCGCTCGGAATTTATGCAAGAAAAAGAGTGGGACGGCGCGTGTGCCGTAGCACTTGGCGGCGATGCTTCGTGCGCATCGAATGGGTTTTGGTCGGCGCTTACTATTGCAACAACTCAAAATTTTCCGATGCTTTTCTTTATCGAAGATAACAGCTATGGCATTTCTGTGCCGGGCACATTCCACACGCCGGGAGGTAATATTGCAAAAAATCTTGCGAGTTTTGCCAATTTGTTAGTGTTGGATGGAGATGGTGCCGATCCGGCTGAGGCTGCCAAACTAATTGAAAAAGCTGTGCAGCATGTTCGCAATCGAATATCCCCGGTGTTACTACGGCTTTCCGTACCTCGTCTTTGCGGGCATTCGAGCGCTGATATGCAAAGCTACAAATCGCCGAAAGAACGTGATGCCGAGCTTAAACGCGACCCAATTCCTCGGTTAAAAGCATTTTTATCAAAACAAAAAATTATTAACTCTAAAGAATGGGCAGAGTTAGAGAGCCATGCTGAACACGAGGCAAGAACAGCGGCAAATGCTGCGCTTAATCAAAGTGAGCCGCCGACAGACAATATTGCCGAGTTTCTTTTTGCCAATGATAAAATACCTCAAAAGGCAGGAGGAATGGCAGCCGAAGGAATTATACCTTCAAGAGGTGTGATTGAGCCTGAAAATGGCGCAAGAATGAATTTGATTGATGCAGTCCGACGAACACTCGAGACGGAGCTTTCTGCGAACAATCGAACGTTGGTGTTTGGCGAAGATATAGGCATAAAAGGAGGAGTGCACGGAGCAACCATTGATTTGCAAAAGAAGTTCGGCGATTTTCGAGTTTTTGACACTTCGTTGTCCGAAGAAGGTATTATCGGACGTTCAGTTGGAATGGCGTATGCTGGTCTTGTTCCTGTGCCAGAAATTCAATTCCGTAAATATCTCGATCCGGCAATGGAGCAAATCAATGATTGCGGAACTGTGCGATGGAGAACAAATAATGAATTTGCCGCGCCAATTATTGTAAGAATACCGGTAGGACATTCAAAACGAACGGGAGATCCATGGCATAGTGTGTCAGGAGAAGCTATTTTTGCGCATACGCAGGGTTGGAGAATTGCCATGCCTTCTAATGCCGCCGATGCAGTTGGATTGTTGAGATCGTCTCTCAGAGCCAACGATCCAGTGTTTTTTCTCGAACATCGAAATTTATTAGATACCGCTCAAGGGCGAGCGCCTTATCCAGGTGATAATTACATTATTCCATTTGGTCAGGC
This sequence comes from Chlorobiota bacterium, assembly GCA_039810485.1. Taxonomy (GTDB): domain Bacteria; phylum Bacteroidota; class Ignavibacteria; order Kapaibacteriales; family UBA961; genus JADZAA01. The sequence goes on from JBDHXA010000034.1 coordinate 6,037, forward strand.
AAATGTTATTCAAAAAGGGAATAGAGTAAGCATTGTGTCGTGGGGCGAAATGATTCATAGAGTAAAAGAAGCCGCAAAGCAATTCGAAAATGATGTCGAAATTATTGATTTGCGGACGCTTTGCCCGTGGGATAAAGAAATGGTGTTGAAGTCGCTGAGGAAAACTAATAAATGTATAATTGCGCACGAAGACGCAATAACCGGTGGATTCGGAGCGGAAATAGCTGCAGTTCTTGCTAAAGAATGTTTTCAATGGCTCGATGCGCCTATCGAACGCATAGCAGTACCGGATATTCCAATCCCATATAACTTGCAACAAATGAATGCCGTTATGCCAACAGCGCAAACCATTGCTTCGACAATTAAAAAAATATTATCTTTTTAGATTGATTTATCTCTATAATTTTATGCTGAGGTATATTTATGCAAAACATTAAAAGCTTTGAAGGAGAACGCTATTATTTCGATGTGATTTTACAATCTAACAAAGGTAAAACAACCTTTGAAATACGCTCTACATGTGCTGACACAGGAGCTTCTGCTACTGTTACAAGTGTGAAAGAACTTGCCGACAGAGTTCTTGAAAATACAAAAAAGCGGAAAGATCCTCGTTATACATTATCTGTCTGGCAAGTGTCGGATACGGAAGGCAAGGAGCTTTTTGAGCATACAACGGGTCTTTTTGCAGATAATGATTTTATTGAAAAGATGGAAGATGCGATGAATGATGATCGCGCATCCGGCAAATGGCGCGATGAGGATGATTTTGCTGAAGAATACGGATTTGATGAAGATGACGAAGAAAATGCTGATTTTGACGACGATGAATTTGATGGTGAATTTAATGAGGATGATTTCCGCTGATGTGTTTTTGCGACTTGTAATAATGTGAAACTTAGCAAATTAACAGTGTTGCTTCAACGATAATTCAATTGTTTGAAAGATATTAAATGCTCATTGTTAGATGAAAAATTTATATGCGCTGGTAAGTAAAAGCTTTAAGCAAGATGAGGGTAAATTATTAGAATTAGTCTGGCACAATCCTTGGAAAACTACTATTATCCTGCTAAGAATACAATTATGAATGACTTTCATCGGCGATTAAAGATATTGTTTATTGCTCCACGCTTTCCATGGCCATTAGTCGGAGGCGATCGCATCAAAAGTTATCATATATTAAAATATTTAGCTCAAAATCATCATGTTGTTTTAGCTACTTTTTGTTGGAAAGGAGTTGTTGATGAAGAACAGAGTGCTGCAATAAAGAACTTAGGCATAGAATTATATACTGCACCAATATATCCTTTAAGAGCAGGTATTCGATCGTCAAGATCCTTTTTCAACGGTCTACCGTTAGAAATTGCTTTCTACACACAGCCACAGCTTTCGCAAATTGTTGACAAGCTATGCGAGGCTAATCAATTTGATCTTGGTATTTCTTTTTTTATGCGAACTGCCGAATATATGCGCCATCGTTCTTTCAAAAAGCTTCTTATTGCTGAGGATTGCCGGTTGATGTACCAAAGTAGATCCTCAGAAGCAAGCGAGAGCTTAAAGCAGCGGCTTGTTCGAAAATGGGAGGTTCGTCAGCTTAGCGTCTATGAGCCAGAAATTGTTAATGATTTCGATTGTACGACGCTTGTTACACACGAAGATATTCAAGCGATGCATTCTCAAAATCCGCGCGCTAACTATGCTTTATTGACTAACGGAGTTGAATTGGAAACCTATGCGCCCAATTTCAATATGCGCAGCCGCAAAGGAATTCTCTTTGGTGGGAAATTAGATGTTTGGGCAAATGAACAGATGGCGCATTCTTTAGTTGTGGACATATTGCCGGCTATTCGCAATTGCCTGCCAGATGCTTCGCTAAGGATAGTTGGAGCAAACCCAAGCCAAAGGATGCAAAAACTGGCGGGAGATTATGTGAAAATCTATGCTAATGTGCATTCGTTTATACCTTTCCTCCAATCTGCCGCCGTATTTATTCATCCACATAGAGGTGCATCGGGAATTCAAAATAAAATTTTGCAAGCAATGTCGTGCGGATGCCCTATAGTAACAACGCCAACCGGAATACAAGGAATTGCAGCGCAGCATGGCAAGGATGTAATGATTGCGCAATCTAAGGATGAAATAATTAGACATGCAATTACACTGCTAAGCAATCCAGCATTTGCGCAAGAGCTTGCGCAAAACGCACGCAAAATTGTTGAAAAGAATCATTCTTGGGTTACGATAGATTATTCTCTCAATAATATACTGACAGAATTATTCCCTGAAGTTGCCTCTAATACAAAAGTAAAAGCATTATCGCAAGGTGGTTGCAAGTCGTGAATAAAGCAGTTTTTTTTGACCGCGACGGCATTGTAAATCGTCGAATTTACTGTGGTTATGTTACATCGCCGGACGATTTTATTTTTCTTGAAGATTTCTTTTCGCTTTTCAAAAAGGTGCATGAACTTGGCTATTTGACCATCATTGTTACAAATCAGCAGGGCGTTGGGAAAGGATTGATGTCCGAAGATGATTTAGAGAGGATACATGAATTTATGCAAAGCGAATTAATGATGAAATTCGGCTATGCTTTCGACGCAATTTTTTCATGCAGCGACCTTGCAATGTCTGGAAGCAAGCGAAGAAAACCAGAGCCGGGTATGTTGTTGGAAGCAGCAAACACTTTTAATATAAACTTGTCTGAATCGTGGATAATAGGCGATAGTATTAGAGATGTTCAGGCAGGAAAAGCAGCCGGCACAAAAACAGTATTAGTTGGCAAGTTTTCCATGATTGGAGAAGCAGATATTATAGTGCAACATTTAAAAGACATAGATATCTTTGACAATGTTGCAATGTAAGCAAATTATCAAATTACTGAAAATATTATTATGCATTTAGATGCTTATATGGAATTACCAGACAAGACTGCCACGCAGCCGTAGAATACCAATTAGAATAAAAAGCAAAGTTATGACATAGCATAATAAAGTTTTGCGAAGACGAATAGATGATTCAGTATTTTTGCGCCACTTTGCGGGAATATGAGCGAAAGTAACTGCCGTCGACATGATAACAAGATGTTCTGCCGTTTGCATAGAAAAAGTATCTGTAATAACTCTCATAAAAAGCATTGTCAATCCCAATGAAATTTGAGTGTCAATAGCTGAGACAAATACTAATCCTATGATTCTATCTGACTTAGTAAACCCTTTTTTGCCAATCAATGCAAAGAGATATTTGACGAGAGTTATTAATGCGGTCAGTATTACAATCCATCGGAAATGAGAGTGAAGCAGAAGAATTATATTCATTATGTAGTATAGTTTCGTAGTAAAAAATAACAATATGAAAGTAACGTTTTAACATTAATTGGCAAAAATACGAAAAACTATAAAGTGCATAGTGCCGCGGCATTCCGAGCAATATAAGGCAATTGAATGATAAATATAAATTAATATTGCCTAAATCAAATTGAGCAGCATAGATGAAAATTGGTGTAATTGGCGGAAGTTTTGACCCTGTTCATACAGCGCATCTTGTTATAGCCGAAGCGTTTGCCGAGCAATGCAACCTTCATTGTTGCTATGTAGTTCCAGCAGCAATCTCACCTTTTAAAATACGTTGCTTTGCAAATAATGAAGCAAGGATTACAATGCTCAAATTGGCTTTTGCCAATAATGAGCGTTTTGTAGTGGATGACCGTGAAATAAGGCGCGGAGGCGCTTCATATACAATTGAAACGCTTATAGAATATAAGCAAGAAAACCCTAATGCAGACTTGTATTTTCTGATCGGAAGCGATGCGTTTTACAGCTTTACAAAATGGCACAAGTGGAAAGAAATTATATCAATTGCTCAATTATGTGTTGCTAATCGTCCTGTACCTAAGTCGGTTGAATTGGATAAATCAGATATGCAAACAACATTAACAGAGATATCTAATAATCTGCCGAATATTGAAATGAATAAGAAATATAAACCGTTGTTGATTAGTTCTCCGCTTCTCGAAATTTCATCAACAGACATGCGCCAACGCATTGCAGAAGGACGCACTATACGCTATCTAACGCCAGAGGCAGTTCGACAATATATTATAGAGCGCGAACTGTACATTAAATAATCAAGTATTACTAACGGCAATAGTCTATCGTGTGTTATTTCTTTTGCATCAAAGAGATAACAATGATTGAACATGTTTGCTGCCAAAGCAATATTTATGTCTTTCACTCGAATTTTCGTAATTTTGCAAATATAGATTGGAAGTTTGCAGTAATTACTCAGATTATTTTTTAAAATTAAACCGAATTTCCGAGTAGATTTATGAATATCTTTGTTTGCATTTCTCAGGTGCCTGACACCACAACAAAAATAACTGTAGCCCCCGACGGCAAAACAATGGCTGGAACGGGGGTAAAATTTATTTTGAATCCCTACGATGAATTCGCAATTGAAGAAGGATTACAATTGCGCACCAAACATGGCGGCACAGTAACCGCTGTAACAGTAGGAGGGGACTCATCCAAGGAGATACTTCGCACAGCATTAGCTATGGGAGTTGACAAAGCAATTTTGATCAAAGACAATGAAAAATCAGATTCATTTTTCGTTGCTCAAAATCTTGCCGAAACAGTCAAGGGTAGTGACATTCTTATCTTTGGACGACAAAGTATTGATTTTGACTCATACAGCATGAGCTCTATGGTGGCAGAAATATTGGATTTGCCGTCGGTTTCAATGGCTTCTAAACTTACTATTAATGGAACAAACGTCGTAGTTGAAAGAGATGTTGAAAGCGGTAAGGAAACTGTCGCGACATCGTTGCCATGTGTAATCAGTGCTCAAAAAGGACTCAACGACCCTCGCTATCCTAAATTACCTGATATTATGAAGGCAAAAAGCAAACCGATAGAAGAACGTGCTCCAATAGCATGTTCTTCTCGTGTTGAGACGCTATCTATGGAATTACCAAAAACAAATCGAACCGGAAAGATATTAGGTGATTCTGATGCAGATATACGCGAATTAGTTCGCTTGCTGCACGAAGAAGCAAAAGTAATATAATGTATAACGGAGAAAAATTAATGAATAGAATATTAGTTTACCTTGAAACTCATGGCAGCGGATTGAAAAGATCCTCATTAGAGGCAATAACTGCTGCAACTGCAACTGGAGCATCTGTAATAGGATTGATGACCGATGGCAATGAAACAGCCGCGCTATCTGGGTCTGAATACGGTTTGTCAACATGTTTGATTGCAAAGCATCCGTTATTATCTGAGAAATCATCAATGGCAATTGCTACTACTATTGCACAAGCAGCAAAGCAAGAGAATGTTGATTATGTTGTTATGGCTGCAAACTCAACAGGTAAAGAAATTGCGCCGCGCATAGCGGTAAAGTTGCAGGCAGGATATATTCCCGATGTGATTTCACTTGATGCAAGTTCGGATAAGATTATCGCAAAACGCCCGGTTTATGCCGGCAAAGCAGTAGTTTCATTACAAGCAACAACCGCTCAATGTGTAATGACACTGCGTCCAAATGTATTTACTGCAAAAAAACAAGCCGCTTCTTTAAATGTTTCCGAGTTTATTCCGCTAATTGGCTCCAACGATGGCAGAGTTAAAATTACTGGACTTGTTAAAAATGAAGGAAAATTGGACGTATCAGAAGCCGATGTAGTCGTTTCTGGCGGGCGCGGCATAAAGGCGCCTGAAAATTATCATCTTGTCGAGGAACTTGCAAATGTTTTAGGCGGTGCTGTCGGCTCTTCACGCGCTGTTGTTGATGCCGGATGGCGCCCTCATACCGAGCAAGTAGGGCAGACCGGCAAAACAGTATCTCCCAATCTTTATATTGCTTGTGGAATTTCTGGTGCTGTGCAGCATTTGGCCGGAATGTCTTCTTCGAAAGTTATTGTTGCCATCAATAAAGATAAAGAAGCTCCGATTTTTAAAATAGCTGATTATGGAATGGTTGGAGATGCTTTGGAAATACTTCCGAAACTGACCGACGTTTTGCGTTCGACGCTGCATAAGTAAATGTATGCTTCTTTTACGCACATGAATAACTTATGAAAATTGCTCTTGAAATATTGGGACTTTCGGCCGCGCCAGCAAGCAATGGCACTTATGCTCTAATCCTAAAGGAAGTGGATGGAGACCGAAAATTGCCTATTGTCATAGGACAGCCAGAAGCAGCAGCTATCGGCTATGAATTGGAAGGCATGAAGCCGTCTCGCCCGATGACACATGATTTGCTGAGAAGCATTATTGAAGCTTTTGACGGTCGTTTAACCGAAGTGCTGATTCACGATCTTCGCGACGGCACTTTCTTTGCATCTCTTGTAATAGAAGGCGCTTCTTGTGATATAGATGCGCGCCCAAGCGATGCGATTGCTTTAGCTCTGCGCTTAAATGCACCAATCTATATTTTGGAGTCACTATTAGAAGAAGCAGGATTTGAAATAGATGAAAAAGATGAAGATCTAGACGATATAATTGCGCGTGAAAAAGCACGCGAAGCAAGAAAAGCAACACAGAATTCAGAGTTTTCATTAAGCGAGTCTGATAATCCCGACTCATTTTCGGATTCTAACAAAACAGAGCGCGATTTGCTTGAACAAATGCAAAAAGCAATTGATTCGGAAAATTACGAGAAAGCTGCAAAACTCCGTGATCGAATTGAAAAAATACGCAAAGAAGAGAAAGAGTAAGATAATTTAAATTATTTTCGTATTTTTGCTGTCCTAATCTGGATTGCCGAAGTAGCTCAGTCGGTTAGAGCAACGGAATCATAATCCGTGTGTCGGGGGTTCAAATCCCTCCTTCGGCACTATTGCGCAGAATGTAATGGCGACCCCGTAGCTCAGTGGTAGAGCATCTGACTTTTAATCAGAGGGCCGTAGGTTCGAGACCTACCGGGGTCACTAAAAAAACCCTTGCAAGCAAAATGTTTGCTAGGGTTTTTTTATGAATTTCATTGAATCATGCAGTAATGAAAAAATGAAATTCGCAAGCTGTTCCCTGAAAGCTTTCTTTGAGTAAGTTTATATTTTGCAAGGGATAATATAAAAGCCGAAGCCAATTAATGGCTTCGGCTTTTATGTCGAGATTTGGTTGTAATTTAATCGGCAGGAATTACTTCAATTACAACACAACGGTTGTAATGGCGACCTTCTGGCGTTTGATTAGAGAGTATTGAGTGTTCTGAATCGTCAGCTCCAAATCCGTAGCTTTGTATGGTGGCTCGTTTCCCGGCACTCTTCAAATTACGATCTAAAATATCACGAATTTCTTTGGCTCTTTGCACTGAAAGCTTTTGGTTTACATCGGGTTTGCCAATATTGTCGGTATGACCAATCACATAGATTCGCGAACCGTCTGTAATCTTTGGCACAATTTCATTTTTAATTGTCGTTTCATAATTTTTGACTGCATCGGCATCGCCGTAGCGGAAGATTGCTCGAAATGCCTGCGAACGTGAAGTTTCGTTTTTGCGAGACAGCTCAAATTCTTTCTCTTGGGTATATACTTGTCCGTCGTTGCGAGTTGCATTTACAACGGCTGTATAGCGTCCCTTGTCGAGATTCCCAAGTATTGATTTAGCGTTAATTTCAGCGTCATTTCCGCTAAATGGCCCGAATGATTGATTTACTCCTTGCCCTTTTATTTGCACGGTCCATGATTGTATATTTGAGCTTTCGTCAATATTTAAAGACATCTCATTTTCGATAGGAGTGCTATCTACAGACACGATTTTTATCATGCTGTCGAGATTAGAAGGCGAAATTTCAATGGCAACGCGACGATTTTCTTGATCAATCAACGGTTTGAATTCTGCAGGAGTGCGAGCGGTGCCAGATGGATATTTAGGCATGTCTTGATCTTTAACATCAATTCTTGCAGGATCTAATCCGAAGGAACTGACCATATAATTCTTAACATTATCGGCCATGGTACGATCGTCGCCGGAGTTAGGGTCCGAGCCGGTTAAAATGAGTTTAGCGCTTGGATTGTCACGCAGGCGGGAAGCGTAGATATTCATAACATTGTAATATATATCGGCCAGCATATTGTTTCGCTCTTTAATAGTGCCTGTTGCAATCTTTGTTTGATCGGCATCATACATGTTTTTCTCTGAAAAATTGGCAGCATCGCCAGACGATAATTTTGCATAACGCGATGGGATGTCTGTATTTCCCTTGTCAAAAAATACGTATGGCAAGAGCGGAAAACGCTCGTCATACGTGCGCTTTGAATAGACGCCGCTTGGAGCGAACAATGAGAATAACAAGTTTGTGTTATTGCTTACTATTAGCTGATCTGTTTCTGCCATTAAGCCTAAAGTTAGGCGAACGCCTCCACGAATTGAAGGAGTACTCCAAACATCATCGAAGCTGTTTTGAAAAGCCGGGAAAGAAGTTTCTCGCTGATTAACGATATAGGAAAACTCTACAAAGGGAGACAGAAAGAACTGTTGATCGTTTTTGCGCTCAGAAATTGGTATATCGTAGCCAAAGCCGGTTGTAACGCCATACGTAAAGCCAACTGCGCCGGGCAAGTCGAGATCACCGGTTGCAGGAGTGGAAGTTTGTTTTATCGTTTTTGACAAATTTAATGCTAATAATGGGCCTGCAAAAGCATGAAGTCCGGGTCGCTTGGTAAAATGAATACGGAAAAGCGGCTCGAATGTTAAGTAAGAAAGATAGGTGTCAAATTTTGAAGGCGAGCTAGGATTGGTCTGATCATCGACAATCGAAGCATTGCGAGAATCGTAATTAATTCTCAACTGCGCTCCCCAAAAAGATGTTGAGTTATATTCGCCAAACAAACCAAAGAACGGAGCAATGCCTGTTCCGTCATTCCGTACGAATGGAACAAAATTTTGACCATTCGGTTGTGAAAGCAATTGATAACCCAATCCGGCCATATTGTACTGCAAGGCAAGATTAACGCCAAAACGCCATTTTGCGTCATCAACTTTATCTTGGGCAAAAGCAATATTATTGCAGCAAGCTAATAATACTACTATTATTGTCAAAGATTTTAAACTATTGTATAAATTCTGAAAACTCATTAAGTAACCTTTATCTATGATATTACAAATAAAATATTTGCAAAATTACTAAAAATTTTGGATAAAAGAATGTTTGGTTGTATATTGATAATTTTAACCTATTGAAAATTTTGCCTAACTTTACAACTATTTTCAATACAACCTAATCAAGTATTGCTTGTTGTCGCGATTTGTTGCAATTCCTACAGCAACATATTTTAATTCAAAAAATAATATCAATTCATTTTGATAATGATATTCTTGATTTTATATCGCAATTGTAATATTTGTTAATTGGAAATTGATAGATTGTTGCTGTATATTAACGTTAGTTTATAATAGTTTTTCATTATTAATTTAAAAAACCATGACTATGAAATTGAATTTTGCGAGTATTGTGTTCGCATCGGCTGCTTTTCTTCATGCTCCAAATATAACTGCCAATGGAAGCGGCACGTTAGTGCGTTATTCAGAAAATTCTGCTGTTTTGGCAGAATTGAACTCTCCAATAACACTGCAGTATTCTCTAAAATCTGGTGAAAAGTATATATTCTCTTCGCGAACATCTATGAAACAATCCATTGGAGAAATGGATATGACAACGTCAATAGAATCAGGAAATGATATTATTCTTCATATTAAAGAAGCGCGTAATGGAACATATAAAATAGAAACAGAATTATCGCCGGTTAAAATTTCTTTGTCCGGCCTTCAGCACGGAGGTATTCCTGACACAACTATGGAAGTCAATCTATCTGACCAAACTAGCGAACCTGTCTTTGCAGATGCTCATGGCATTATTAAAAACGATGAAAAGAAAGCTCCGCCAAAAAAAACTGAAAAGAATGACAAATCAATGCTCGCCAATGCTGCAATAAAACAATCAATCAAACAATCCATGAAAAGCATATTGATGACATTGCCTGAAAAGCCGCTTAATATAGGCGATACTTGGTCGCGTGATGAGCAAGCCGAAGGCGCGTCTGAGTCAATACATATAAAAACATCATTTATCTATACGCTCGATGATGTGATAGACACGCTAGGAAAACGCTGTGCTGTTATTGCGATGAAAACTAAAAAATTAACAATGGACGGATCAATGGAGCAAATGGGCATGAAAATGAACGTAGATGGCGACGGTTCGGCAAATGGTAGAATACTCATAGAAGTAGAGAATGGAATGCCCTTAGCAGGCAGAATTGCCACTCAGATTGAAATGCGCATGGCTGTTTCTGGTCAAGAACAGATGATTATGCCTATCAGCACAGAAACTGTCAACGTATATGCAAGGAAATTGAAGTGAAAAGAGTGGTGTTAATGATATTGGCAGTTTGTGGTCTGTATGTTTGCCATGCTGATAAATTCACAAATGCGAAGGTCTGTTTTAAATATTCTTTCCAAAAAGGAGATAGTTTAGTTTATGTCTGCATATCACATGACAGTGTTTTTATGCCTGACAGAGAAACAATTTTACGCGATAGAAAAGAAACAATTGCAATTTATTGCGATTCAATCAACGCAGAAGGACAATACCGTATAAATCAAAAACTTGTAAAAGTGCAAATAACCGAATCCGGAAAAGATGTTAAAAATCAAATACGATTTGACACTCCTTGGTTAAAGCGAAAAATTTGGTATTGGATGGATTCTGCCGGTTTTCGCAGCGCGTACGGAGCAGATGACACTACCCATGCTGCAAATTCTCCAGGGGGAGCATTTCAACCCCAACTTTTCTTTGTGATAGGCGAAACTTGCCACAACCGAAAAACTTCTTGGAATGTAGACACAACGGTTGATATCCCTGAAAACTCAGTCCCAGCTCCTCGCATGAAATATTATTCTTTGTTCCGTAATCTTAGTTCTGTCGATACACTAGGGTATGATTGTCGCGCAGGGCAGTATACCATGACGGCTCAAGGCGCATCGCATGTGATTACACCCGATAAAAAAAGAACGAGACTAACTTCTGTAATTGCCCAGTATGGGAAATTCTTATGGAGTAATATAATCAATGCTCCATTCCATTGTTTTGCTACGATAGAAAATAAATTTTCAGTTGTATTAGATGATAAGGCAAGCGACGACAAAATTGAAGGGAAACATTATGTCAATACGAATTATACTCTTACGGAAGTATATTTTGCGAATGGCAAAAAATGGAAATTAATCTCTGCAAAAACGAAATAGATAAAATAATAATTAAATTATTACTTTAAAATATAAAATAATTAAGAAAATTGCAGACGAGATAAATGAGCGTATTTGCTATCTTTGCGAACCGATAATTCGTCGTGTGAGCCATACTCGATAATGCGTCCGCCGCTGAATACGTATATACAGTCGCAGCGGCGAATTGTTGAAAGACGATGAGCAATAATAATTGTAGTGCGATTAGTCGCAAGACGCTCTATTGCCTCTTGAATAAGATGCTCGGAATGTGAGTCGAGTGAACTAGTAGCTTCGTCAAGAATCAGAATTGGCGGATTTTTTAATATAGCTCGTGCGATGGCAATTCGCTGCCGCTGTCCGCCCGATAATTGAGCGCCGCGCTCGCCAACAAGAGTTAGGATTCCGTCGGGAAATTTTTCTATAAATTCAATTGCATTAGCCAATTCGGCAGCTTTCCACACTTCATCATCGGTAGCGCTGAGATTGCCATAACGTATATTATCCGCGATTGAACCGCCAAAAAGCACAATATCCTGCGGAACAATTCCGATATTGTGTCTGACCTCGGATAGCGGAATTAAAGCAGATGAAGTTTCATCATAGAAAATGCGTCCTGTTGTTGGCTCATATAATCGTTGTATCAATGCGGCTGTTGTAGTTTTTCCGGCCCCGCTTTCACCGACAAATGCAATGCGCTCTCCGGGGCGTATAGAAAATGAAATATCACGAACTGCGGCAGTACTCTGACGTGACGAATAGGCGAAAGTTACATTTTCAAATCGCACTGAGCGAAGAGCGCTAGTGTTAGTAATTGATTCTGTTGGTTCTGTAGGAGTTTCCAGAATTTCTTGAACTCTTCCTGTTGCGCCAAGTGATTTCTGCACTTGGGCAAATAACTCCGCAAAGCTTCCCATTGCACCGCCAACGAACATTGCATACATTAAAAACGTAGCGAAATCGCCAATTGAAATTTGTTGGTCGCGCACAAGGGAAACACCATACCATACAACTCCGGCGATACCGCCAAAAAAAGAAAAAAGTATAAAAGATATAAATGCAGAGCGAAGCTTAGCAGTTGTAACCGCCAAAGCCACCGTTGCTTGCAATGCCTTGTTATACCGTGTAGTTTCATACTGTTCGTTTGAGAATGATTTTACACTTGTAATAGCTTGTAGTGATTCTTCAACAATTGTTGCAGAGGCAGCAAGCGCATCTTGTGTGCTGCGACTGTATCTTCGTATCTTTCTGCCAAATAATACGGCAATGCCAATCAAAACCGGCAGAGCCATTAAAATAGGAATAGTGAGGCGTAAACTTTGCGTCATAATAAAAATAATGCCCCCAATAAGAAAAATTGATTGGCGTAGAAGCTCAAGCAGAGTAAAAGTCAATGTTTCCTGAATAGCGGTTAAATCGCTTTTAATGCGAGAAGTTAGCTCGCCAACACGATTCTCGGCAAAAAACGACATGGGCAGTCGCACAATGCGCCCAAAAGTTGTTGTCCGGATTTCTGCAATAATATTTTCGGTAATGCGAACTAATTGAATTGAAAAATAATAGCGAATAAGAGCCGGAACGACTAATAAAGTTGCCAATATCCACGCAAGAGTTGTAACCGACATTACGGCGCGCTCAGGATGAAGTACAGCGTCGAAAATAAGTCCTAACAATTTAGGATAAGCAAGCGCAGCACCTGTAGATAAAAGCATAGCTGTAATAGCCACAATTGTTTTGCGAAGATGCGGACGATAATATCTTACAATAAAAACTGCGTGTTTGCGAGAAGTTGTTGATGAAGGTCGAGATGATTTTGATGAAACTGATACTGTATCTGATTGACTCATAGATATTGCGTGTGATTAAGAAGCATTTTTCATAGTTAATGACGTATAGAATATCATGGTATTTGAGATAAGTTGTTAATGCAATTATGGCAAGATGAAAAATAATCGTAGTATTGCATAAGAAAAGGACCTGAATTGAAACAGTCTATAATTATAAGCACATGGGTTCTCTTGAAAAAATATTTACCCTAAAACCAGCTCTTTACTTAGTACCGACTCCGATTGGTAATATTGACGATATTACAGTACGCGGACTAAAAACGTTGCGAACTGCCGATATAATATGCTGTGAAGACACTCGGGAAACCGGCAAATTGCTCAAACTTTATGGCATTGCTCCGCGACGAATGCTGAGTGTGCATGAGCATAATGAAGCGCGACAAGTAGAAATAATTCTTAATGAGATTATTTCAGGCAAATCAGTTGTTTTAGTAAGCGATGCCGGTTCTCCATTAATGTCCGACCCGGGCGCGCGTCTTGTGCAAGCAGTAATAGCTTCTGGTAGAGAAGTTATTGCTTTACCCGGTGCCACTGCATTTGTTCCTGCTCTATCGGCAAGCGGTTTTGACTGCTCTGAATTTATCTTTGCAGGGTTTCCACCTCAAAAGAAAGGGCGCATATCATTTCTACAACGTATGACAGATCTATCCATAACTTGCGTTATTTATGAATCTCCGCATCGTTTACAATCGTTATTGCAGTCGCTAATTGAATTAGGAGTTAATGAAAGAAAATGTTGCATAGCGCGTGAATTGACAAAAATCCACGAAGAAGTTTTGAGAGGATCTATTGGTGAAATTGCCGACCATTTCAGCAAAACAGCACCTCGAGGCGAATTTGTTATAATACTGCAAGGAAAAAACGCAAAATGAGCAAGCCACGCATAATAGGCGTTATACCCGCTCGTTTTGGTTCTTCACGATTTCCGGGCAAACCGCTTGTTGATCTACTCGGCAAAACGATGATTTATAGAGTCGTTGAAGCGTCGCTACAAGCAAAAACATTGCAAAAAATTATTGTGGCAACTGATGATAAATGCATTGCAAAAGAAGCAGAAAATGCCGGTGCACTTGCAATCATAACAAATGATTACTTCCAATCCGGCACTGATCGCATTGCTGCCACAATTCGCTTGGCCGACGAAACTGCTGATATAATCGTCAATATACAGGGTGATGAACCTCTTATTAAGCCGTCAGTTATTGATGATCTAATAGCATCGGCAATTGAAAGCAATGCAGAGGTAACAACGTTGGTTACACCAATAAAAAGCAACGAAGAACTTGAAAACACATCTGTAGTAAAAGTTGCATTAGCGCAAAATGGGCGCGCCTTGTATTTTTCACGATCAATCATTCCTTATTTTCGCGATGCTAAATTGACGCAAAATTTTGAAAACGAGCAATATTTTCGTCATATTGGCATATATGCTTATCGTCGTGAAGTATTAGAACGTTTTGTGCAGCTTCCTCCGTCGCCTTTGGAGCTTGCCGAACAGCTTGAACAGCTCCGTCTGCTCGAAGATGGCGCATATTATCAATGCTGTAAAATACTTGATGCACCCATTGCTGTTGATACGCCGAATGATGCAGATATAGTGCGTGAAATTCTGGAAAAACAAATAATTTAAATTCTGTTGTCTGCGAATTTGCAATGTGTATGCCTAGAATTTTTTCTGAGGACTTTCTGAATATAATTATATGCGGGGATTGCTTAAATATTATGAAGCAAATGCCTGATAGTTGCGTTAAACTGGTAGCTGCATAGTAAAATTGAAACGTGGAAAATAGGCAAAGCTAGATAAATTATCGCATGTATATGTTTGCAAATTATTCTTACGGGCTTGGATGTCATATTAAAGTTAATAATGAATTTTGTATAACTTCCAAGGATGTGCAAGCATTTCTTTTGTTGCAGTTAAATTGTTCAATTATTTTAATTAAGCCTGAATAATTGAATTTTTATTTATAAACTTGAAAAGATAACATATAACTTTGTTGCTTAATAAATATAAATGTAAATTTTATATTAAACAATGATATAAACAAACAATATTATTCTATGAAGATATCTTACAATTCTTTGCTTGAATTTGCAGAATTGCCCTACACTCCTGAGCAGACAGCAGAAATTCTAACAATGCTGGGCATAGAGGTCGAATCTATTGAATATCAGCGTTCAAAATATGATAATTTTTATATAGGCGAAGCGCTAGCCAAAGAGAAGCATCCAGATGCAAAAAAACTGTCGGTATGCAGCGTTACAACCGGTGGAGAACCTCGTCAAATAATATGCGGCGCGCCTAATATTGAAGTAGGACAAAGGGTTGTTGTTGCTTTGCCCGGGGCTATAGTGCCTGCTAACGGTCTTGTAATTGGCGAGCGAACAATACGAGGAGTTGAATCATTCGGCATGATTTGCAGCAAAGCGGAGCTTGGCATT
This sequence comes from Chlorobiota bacterium, assembly GCA_039810485.1. Lineage (GTDB taxonomy): Bacteria > Bacteroidota > Ignavibacteria > Kapaibacteriales > UBA961 > JADZAA01. The sequence continues at coordinate 21,552 of JBDHXA010000034.1, forward strand.
GAAGATGATCAAAGCGGGATTTGGGTGCTGCCTAATACGGCGCAAATAGGTTTGCCGCTTGCAGATTATTTACAAAAAACAGATGTAATTTATGATATTGGAATAACGGCAAATAGAGCAGATTGTTTAAGTCATATAGGAGTTGCGCGCGATTTAGCTGCTTTTGCAGACGTTGATTTTCAAATTCCGACTTTGAAAATTAAGGAAAGTCCAGAATATAAAATCAAAGATTTATTAAAAGTTGAAATTATTGATCAGAATAAATGTCCTCGTTACGCTGCTCGTATAGTGCGCGATATTACAATAACAGAATCGCCTGCTTGGCTGCAACAATTATTGAATGACCTTGGATTGCGTCCTCGAAATATTGCCGTTGACGTTGCAAACTATGTTATGCTTCGCTGTGGACAGCCGTTGCATACCTTTGATTACGAACAACTAACAAATGGAAAAATCATAGTAAAAAATGCTGATAATAATAGTGCGTTTATAACGCTCGACGGTAAAGAACATATCACGAATGATTCAATGTTGATGATTTGCGATGCTGAAAAGCCAGTTGCGATTGCAGGCGTAATGGGCGGTCAAAACAGTGAAATTACAAATTCAACTACGTCTATAGCAATAGAATCAGCTTATTTTCAACCATCGTCTATTCGACGTACTGCTAAATTATTAGGTGTGTCAACAGATGCTTCGTATCGTTTTGAGCGCGGTGTTGACTATGACAAAAATATTCTCTATGCACTCGATCTTGCCGCTCAAATGATTGCAGAGCTAGGAGGCGGCTCTGTTGCAGCCGGAAAAATTGATATCTATCCCAAACCAATAAGACCGAGTGAAATAGTTCTTCGCTATTGTCATATAAATGAATTGCTAGGGATTAGCGTTGAAAATAATAAGGTGCGGGAATATTTGAAAAATATGGGTTTTAGAATAGTTTCGGAAAACGAGTATGAAATAAAGGTTGAAGCTCCTTCATGGCGTGTGGATATGGAGCAAGAAATAGATTTAATTGAAGAAATTGCGCGACTTTATTATTATGACAATATTGTTCCAGCAACTACTTACACTGTACCAAATACAACAGAAATTGCTGCGCAATTTATTTCACCTAAAAAACGGAAAATCGTGCGTGAATTTCTTTCACGTAGAGGTTTCAATCAGACATACAGCTACTATTTAACAGACAAGCAAAGCGCCGCAATTAATCATGATAATTTTGTATCTCTTGCGAATCCATTAGGCGTAGAATTTTCCGCTATGCGCACTTCTACGCTTCCTTCGCTTCTTCAAATAATTTCAAGAAATATTCGCTCTGGCGCTGACTCCGTATTTGTTTTTGAAATTGGAAAGACATTTAACACAACAATTCGTGAATCTCAAACCTTCGTTGATGGAATTGAAGAAAATGAATTTTTAACTATTGCTTTATCAGGCAATTGCTTACATCCGCATTGGTCGGCAAAATCTCGCTCTGTTGATTTTTATGATGCAAAGGGAATTGTCGAAGAATTATTCGAGTTTCTTGATTTGCCTTATTATCTTCAGCTAGTTGATAGCGCAACAGACGGTTTTACTGAGAACGCGCTTATTATCAATATAATTTCAGAAAATGGCAAAAATATATCAGCGGGAATAATAGGCGAACTGTCGCCGCAACTATGCGAAAATTATGATGTTTCGCGTTCAACATATTGTGCTGTTATTGATGCAAATATTCTCTTTAACGCAAATTCTAAAGAATCTAAGTACTCTAAATTATCATCTTTCCCTGTGGTTGAACGTGATGCAGCATTTCTTCTTGATTTCGCTGTTGCTGCAGGCGATTTGCTCGACATTGTTCGAAAATCAGGCGGAGATTATTTTAGTTCTGCTGATATTTTTGATGTTTTTTCGGGCAATGCTTTGGGTGAAGGAAAAAAATCGGTTGGTGTGCGCATGAAGTTTTCATCAATTGATAAAACATTGTCAGAGCCGGAAATCAATACAGCTGTAAATTCTGTTGTAGAATCTGTGCGGCAACATTTAGGCGGCATCTTGCGCGGGTAGAATATTTTAGAAAGTTCGTTAAAAGAATACTGTATTTTAACATTATCATATTGCGTATTTTTGCATACAATTCTTTTCTCTAAACACTTTTCAACATGTTTGAGCAGCAAATAGAAATACAAAAAGCGCGCCTGGCAGATATTATATCACTTGGAGCATCACCTTTTCACGGCGGAGTGCAGGGTACGTTTCTAACCAGCAGCCCATTAATTTCGGATGCATACCGCCAATATTTTTCTGCCGAAATAGCGAAAAGAGAATATGAACTTCGCATCGAAATGTCGGAGAATTCATGCTTTCGATTTGCAAATGCTGATGAGAGTTTATCCAATCAATTTAGCGAAATGTTGCATAATTCGGCATTTTTTTCAGCACAAGAAATTTCCGAATTGGCTGAAAATGCAGTCAAACTTCGACTTAATTATTTATGCCGTCCTCGTATAACTCTTAGACATTTTATTTTTCGAGAAAAAATAACGCTTTCAATTCACGAAATATATGTTCGTCTCAATTATTTTTATGATTATTCTTATTTAATTGAAAATATACGCCAGCAAATTAATAGTTCTGGTCGTGCAAAGTCGGAATATATTGCTGTTGACGAATTTATGAAAATTGTTGAAGATAACGATAATGAATATATTCTTGAATTAACTCCGCGTCAATTTGCCGAAATTCTTACTCCGCTTTTTGAGTTTTTTTCGCCTGATACTACTCTGGATGATGAAAAATCAATCCCAACCGAAGCGTTAATTATTTTCTTAGACGACAAGCATGTTGAGCCAATTGCGCAAGAGTGCGAACGATTATATTTTGAGGATAATTGCGCTGAAATTAATGAAAGCATATTTCTTGAAATAGTTACTCGCATTCTTGAAGCGATTGATAAAAATACTGTGCAAGATATACTTGAAGAGAAATATCAATTTGTACGGCAAAATGTAGAAAAATCTGACAAAATAAATGTTGCTGAAGATGAAGATAATGGAATTGCTGAACATTCATTAACAGAAACATCTGCTTCCGAAAAATACAAAACAAAATGCGATTTTCTCATTACGCCTGATGAATTTGCCTCGACTATAGCATTTAAAGAGTTTATTCATCCAGAATTTGTTTCGCAGAAGAATCAAGAGATGTTTAAGCCAAAATTCGCAATCGAAGTCAATGTAACCGAATCAAATGCAGAAAAAATAGAAGAAGCATCTTTAGATGAGGCACTTGCCGAAATAGCGGAAACGCTGAATGAAACAGACCAGTCGTTAAGCGAACTTAAGAAAGCATTTGAAGATATTGAGTCGCTTCCAATTACAACTCTGGAAATGTTAGAGCATGATATAGAACTGATTGATGTAGCCGAACAAGAAATGCAAAGCAATTCAAGCGAATCAACTCTTGAATCACAAGCTGCTTTCAATTCAAACGAAGGCATTGGATGCATAATAGAATCAACACAAAATGAAATTCAGGAGACAAAATGCGACTCTGAAGATTCAGCATTTGAAGGAGATGTTTTATCTGAATTATTATCCGATACAAGAATAAGCATAGAAAACTGTACAGAGGGTATACTGAATAATGCAGATAATATTGATGATGAAATATTATCTGCATTGGAAGCAGCTGATATAAATTCTACAGTGCAACTCGACGAAATAAATGATATAAAAAAATATAAAAATGACAATATTTGTCAAGATATAGATTTAGCAACAGAAAGTATTGAAGAAAGCAATCAACTAATTGCTGGCATTTCAATTGATGTGTCCAATAATTCAGATAACAAAGAAAGCTTAGAAAATGATATTGATGGTTATGAGCATCATTCAAATGCTGACATACTTTCTTCTCCATCAAGAGAATGCAATGCTGTAAGCAAAGAAAATAACGATGATAAAATTAATACAGCTAATGAAATAAACAGCTTTAATATAAGTGATGAAAGTATAATCGAGAAAGAAGCAATCTCTGATGTCATTCATTTTAATGTTGTTATAAATGATACGGCTGGACAACACGAAAAATCAATTGAAAACACTATAATAAATAGTGATGCAGAGCATAACTCAGCAGAAAATTATCCTCTATTAACTAATATTATTGGCAATAAAAGAGATCGATTTATTAAAAAACTTTGTGAAAAGGATCAATCCGTTTATCAAGAATTAATTAGCAAAATTGAGAGTTGCTCATCGTGGAAGGAAGCGGCGCAGATTTACGATTATTTTCTTCTTTCACATTCCGTTCCTTATGATAATGCTGCAGCAGTAGAATTTCGCGATATAATTAAATTGCGTTATTCAGCATAAACATTCTCGCTTTATATTATCCTTCCAAATCACAACAATATGAAATTTATTGATACAGCAATTATTGAGGCTACCGCCGGCAATGGCGGCAAAGGGCATTGCAGCTTTCGGCGCGAAAAATATGTGCCTAAGGGCGGACCTGACGGCGGCAATGGCGGCAATGGCGGCAATGTTATCATGAAAGCAGATGCTCATTTGACTACTCTCCTTGATTTTCACTATCGCCGTCATTTTCAAGCACAACATGGAAATTCTGGCGACAAATCATTGAGAACAGGCAGAAGTGGAAACGATCTTCTTGTTCGTGTTCCGGTTGGTACAGTTGTGCGCAATGCCGATACGCGAGAATTAATTGGCGATTTTACTGCCGACCAACAAACATTGATTATAGCGCATGGCGGCAGAGGCGGGCGCGGCAATGCAGAATTTAAAACCTCTGTTAATCAAGCGCCTCGATATGCAGAGCCGGGAACTTCTGGAGAAGAATGTCGCATCGAACTTGAATTGAAGATTTTGGCGGATGTCGGAATTGTAGGATTTCCGAATGCAGGAAAATCAACGCTAATTTCCGTTATTTCTGCTGCCAAGCCAAAAATCGCCGACTATCCATTTACGACGCTTGTGCCAAATCTTGGCATTGTGCGCATAGGCGACGAAAAGTCATTTTCCGTAGCCGACATTCCTGGACTTATCGAGGGAGCTCATCGCGGAAAAGGATTGGGAATACAGTTTTTGCGTCATATTGAGCGAACTCGCTTGCTAGTATTCATGATTGATTCTACTTCTGATGATCCAATGCAAGACTATGCGACTTTATGCTCTGAATTAACTAAATACCGTCGTTCTCTTGCGCGAAAACGGCGAATTATCGTTCTTAGTAAAACAGATGTCATTGACGATGAAAAGCGGCAGCTGCTTCAAACTTTAGATTTTAATATTGCTGATGCACCTAAAGCTATTTTACTTTCGGCAGTTGCAGGCGAAGGAGTGGAAACGCTCAAGCACGCAATGTGGAACTTACTCCAATTGCCTGATGTAGAAGAATATGTTGCTGATGACGATGATGATGAGTTTGAAGAAGAGCGCATCGAAATTGAAGAAGAATACAACAAAGAAAATGATGAAGAATATGATGATGAATTATCTAAAGAGTTTGATTAAGATGAAGTTGAAGATAAGTAATATCTCTTTATATGAATTAACATTCTATAAAAAAAGTGTTTTTCTTGTCGTTTTGTTTTGTAATATATCATTTAATTGAAACACTGAAATTATCTTTATTGTTTTTAATTATTATGTGTTTTTTGTAGATGCTCATTTTTATTCTTCGGCATAAGCGCCGTAACTTGCTTGTTTCCCTTCCTAAGTTTTAATGAAAATCCGGTCTTATGGCCTTTAATAATAAAAAATCGAAAAAGAGTTCGCAAGAAAAAATTATTGCAGTTCAACATTCCCATGTTCACAATCTTAAAGATGTTAGCGTTACAATTCCTCGAAATGCTTTAACAGTTATTACCGGCGTAAGCGGATCTGGAAAATCTTCGTTGGCATTCGATACGCTTTATGCGGAGGGCCAAAGGAGGTTTGTAGAATCGCTTTCTGCGTATGCGCGACAGTTTCTTGAACGGATGAACAAACCAGATGTTGAAAGCATTAGCGGTCTTCCGCCTGCAATTGCCATAGAGCAGCGCGGCTTTTCGCGAAACCCACGCTCAACTGTTGGAACAACAACCGAAGTTTATGACTATTTGCGTCTGCTATACGGACGCATTGGCACAGTAATTTGTAAATGCGGCGAAACTGTAAGAAAAGATACTCCGCAATCTGCCGCTCAGCGTATTGTCCAATTTGCCGACGGCGACAAACTATACATTACTTTTCCGGCTTTACCTCCCAAAAAAGAAAAACCAGAAGAGCATTGTGCTAAATTGCTACAGCTCGGATACATACGAACTGTAGATTTGGGATCATTGGAAATCGCTGAATTGCAAGAATTTTTAGATTTTCCTAAAAAATTGGAAAATAAAGGTATTCTTGCTGATAGAATTGTTGTACATAATGACGATGAAACCATTTCTCGCTTGGCTGAAACATTAGAATCTTCATTCTTGCACGGCGAAGGTTATGTTTCTGTAATAAATCTAACATCGGGCAAGAGACTTTATTTCAGCTCTCTTTTTGAATGTGCAAAATGCAATATTCCATATATAGAGCCGGATCCGCGTTTGTTTTCATTCAATAGCCCGTATGGTGCATGCCCAATGTGTCAGGGCTTTGGACGCAGTATTGGAATTGATGAAAATTTGGTGATCCCAGACCAATCTCGCACTTTGCGCAATGGAGCTATCATGCCATTTCGAACTTCTATGGGCGCCGATTATCAAAAAACACTATTGCATGCTTTGTCAAAGCGAGAAATTCCAATTGGAGTTCCCTACTTAAAACTAACTTCCGATCAGCGAGATTTTGTGTGGAATGGCGAAGGAACTGACGAAGATGGCAGTTACAAAGGTATTGTCGGTTTTTTTCGTGCTTTAGAAGAAAAAGCGTCGTACAAAATGCAGAATCGCGCAATGCTCGCAAGTTACCGTGGCTATACTCGCTGCAATGGCTGCGGTGGTTCGCGTTTGCGAACAGCAGCGCGTTCTGTATATGTCAATGGCAGATCATTGCCCGAAATTGTGGCATTGACTATTGAAGAAACAACAGTCTTTTTTCAGCAATACAAACCAAGCGAAGCGCATGAAGCCATTGCAGGTTTATTGTTAAAAGAGCTTCGCTCACGACTTCAACTGTTAGACGACATTGGCTTGGGATATATAACATTGGATCGTTTATCTCATACTCTTTCAGGCGGAGAATCTCAGCGAATAAATCTTGCAACCGCATTAGGTTCGTCCCTAGTTGGTGTGTTGTATGTGTTGGACGAACCAAGCATAGGGCTCCACTCTCGAGATACGTTGCGACTTGTTCGTCTGCTTAAAAATTTACGTTCTATGGGAAATACTATTGTTGTTGTTGAACACGACCCTGAAATAATAATGGAAGCCGATTACATTATTGATATGGGACCAAAAGCAGGAGAGTTTGGCGGAGATGTTGTATTTGCCGGGAAAAAAGAAGAACTTCATACTGCTAAAAATTCTCTTACAGCAGAGTATATGCTAGATAAAAAAAAGATAGAATTGTCGTCAAAACGATATAAAGGCAATGGGTTCAATCTTAGTTTTTTCAAACCAAATGCGCGAAATCTTAAAATTGATGCCGCAGTGTTGCCGCTTGGTTGCATTGTAGCCATTACAGGAGTGTCTGGTTCTGGAAAAAGCACTCTTGCTTATGAAGTTATTTATCAGAATATACGAAGGTTAAAGAGCATCACAAACATGCAAACTGGCAATGTAGAGCGTATTGCGGGAGCAGAAAAAATTGATTTTGTCGAAATGGTTGATCAACAGCCAATTGGAGCTTCTTCTCGTTTGACGCCTGTTACTTACACTAAAAGTTTTGACGCCATTCGCGAGCTGTTTGCAGAAACGCTAGTAGCAAAGAATCTTGGTTGGAAAGCCGGTTATTTTTCGTTTAATATTCCGGGCGGAAGATGCGAAACATGCGAAGGCAGCGGATCTATTATTGTGGAAATGCAGTTTTTACCCGATATTACGCTCGAATGCGAAGTGTGCAAAGGATCGCGCTATCGTAAAGAAGCAAAGCAAATTCTGTATAAAGGCAAGTCCATTATTGACGTTCTTAATATGACTGTAGATGAGGCAATAGAATTTTTTATAGGGAATAAGCGCGTTGTGCAAAAATTGCTGACTCTTGCAGATGTAGGACTTGGTTATTTGCGGCTTGGGCAGTCATCTTCCATGCTTTCTGGCGGAGAAGCGCAGCGCATCAAATTGGCTAACTTTCTTGATGCTGATTCTGTCGGCAAAGGATTGTTTATCTTTGATGAACCTACAACTGGGTTGCATCTTGACGATATTGCGAAATTGATGCGATGTTTTCGCGCTCTTATAGAAAACGAGCATTCAGTACTGATAATCGAGCATAATCTTCACGTAATTGCGTCAGCAGATTATGTTATTGATCTTGGTCCAGAAGCTGGCGAACATGGTGGACGCATCATTGCAATTGGAACACCGGAGGAAATTGCTGAATGTGAAAATTCATACACCGGTTTAGCATTGCGATCAGTCCTAGCGCAACGAAAAAAATAAAATATAAAAATCATCAATAAAATATAATAGCGCAATTTTGTTTTAATAAATATGCATGCTTTTATTTCATTTTTTAAAAAGAATGGACTGCGGGCAGCTATCAGTTCCATATTGGTGGTTGTGTCTACATGGTACGCTTTCAAAGGCGTTGATTTTACCGCATTAGTTAGTGCTTTGCGTGATGTAAAATATAGTTGGGTTTTGGCTTCAGTGCCTGTGATATTATTCAGCCATTGGCTGCGCGCTTTGCGTTGGAGAACAATGTTGGAGCCGGTTCTAAAAGCAAAATCTCTCAATAATTTATTTTCTGCAGTGATGATTGGTTATGCTGCCAATAATATTTTGCCCAAAGGCGGCGAAATACTTCGTCCGATGATCTTTTCACGGCGTGAGGGAGTGCCATTTTCTTCAGTCATGGCAACAATTTTTATAGAACGGCTAATTTTTGACATGGTTCCGGTTGTTTTTTTTATTGCCGCAGCTTTTGCCTTCCAAAGCAAAGAAATTGCCATTGCCTATCCTGAGTTAGGATTAAGTTTTTTGGGATCGCTAGTATTGCTTATTATTTGTGCAGGTACGGTAATGGTATTGTTAAGCGCTTTTCCTCATTGGAGCGAAAAGATTTTGCGCCATACAGTACGCCATTTCTCAGAAAAACTGTATGAAAAACTACATGAGATTCTCGTCCGATTTTCAAAAGGATTTACAATACTTACCACGCCGTCGCAATATTTGCGCATAAGCATAGAATCGCTGTTAATATGGCTTATGTATATAATGCCGATGTGGATGCTGTTCTATGCTTTTCCTTTCGGCGAAGTAAAATCACCCGGATTTGAAGACGCAGTATTGATATTTGTTATAGGGCTTATCGCGCAATTTGCGCCTGTACCTGGCGGAATCGGCGTATACCATACGTTGGTAACTACTGCAATGATACGTCTTTACGGATTGTCGCAAGCGCAAGCGTTGGCATATGCAACAGTGTCGCATGGCATCAATTATATAATTACTTTTGTAGTAGGAGCAGGATATTTTTTAAAGGAAAACCAAGGGAAAATACATATCGAAGATATCGGCGGAACATCTGTATAAATAGTGGCTGTTATGGAGATTAGTTTATTAAAAACAAAAATTTACTTCAATAGGTGGATTCTAATAATTAGTTTTTCTGGTTTAACCGGCAAAATTGGTCACGCAGATTCAACAGTGAAGTGCAACGGATGAAATAAATAAAGAGTTGGTTTAAGTGTCATAGTTCAACAACCCA
>JBDHXA010000035.1:0-30638 GCA_039810485.1 Chlorobiota bacterium
TGATCGGGCTTTAAGACGTTGACGAGTTCGCGCAAACCTATTATGTCAGGATTGAACGAATGACTATGCTCTATATCAATTAAATCTACGTCGAAACAAGCGCTGCAGTTTTGTGTCGGATTGCGGTTAATTGAGCGGTAATGATCAATCGCCAAATTGCGCGCAATATTGAGCATCCAAGTAAATAGCCGTCCTTTAGATTCATCGTACTGAGCAAAAGAACGCCATATTTTGACAAATGATTCCTGCAAAACATCTTCGGCAACAATATCGGACTGAACAATACGGGAAATTACGCCATAAATTGCTGCTGAATAGCGATCGTACAAAGAGCCAAATGCTTCTTGATCGCCTGTTCGTAGCCAAGCAATAAGATCTTTCTCGTCAATATCTGGAAGCTTTTTTCGAGTCATTTTACTTTGGTTATCTTTGGGAATCTTCCATAAATAACTTGTTCTAATAATTGTAGCTTATGCCAAGTTATTATTAAAATCCTATTCTTAACATCAATTGTGTTCTGTAATGGATCACTATTTAATGACAAACAATGATCTTTATATGTAAGTTAGCTAAGATTGTTGCAATAAATAACATCTATAGTGATGAGTGAATTATCTGGAAATTATTCTCAAATAAATATAAATAGCGTCAAACACAAATTGTATTACTCAATATATTTTTCACATTCGCTGCAAGATCGTCAAGCGAGGATACCTGCTGTCCGCCTTGCTTCATATTGCGAACTAAAACAGTACCGTTGACTATTTCTTCTTCGCCAATTATCACAACAACAGGCGCCTGCAGTTTATCTGCTTCTTTCAAAAGAGATTTCATTGAGCGTCCTAACACGTCTGTTATGACGGACAATCCAATAGCTCGCAAATCTGCGGCACACTTTAGTCCAACAGTATACGCAGTTGAATTGAGCGCAATTATAGAAACATTATATGGTTCGGGATTGAAAAGTTCGGAATTTTGCTGCTCAAGCGTCAGCATAATACGCTCCAAACCAAGAGAAAAGCCTACCGATGGATTATGTTTTGCTCCAAAATATTCAAACATATCATTGAACCGACCGCCTCCGCCCAATGCATCTTGCGAACCGAGCGATGAGCCAATTAATTCAAAAACTGTATGGCTGTAATAATCAAGTCCGCGCACTAAACGCGGATGAATTTCATAGTGGATTTTTAAAGAATCTAATATGGCAGTTACACGCGCAAAATGATCGCGGCTTTCACTGTCTAAATAATCTGCAAGCTCAGGCGCGTCGGACAATGCTTCGCGATCGTGAATATCTTTGGAGTCGAGAACACGAAGAGGATTGCGCTCAATTCGTCGTCGGCTGTCTGCTGACAACCGCTCTTCAACAGAATGTAAAAATTCAACAAGCTGATTGCGATACGAAAAACGAGATTCTCTGTTGCCAAGAGTGTTGAGCTGCAGACGAAAATCGTTTACGCCGGCTGACAACAAACATTCTCTTGCTAAAAGAATGCTTTCTACATCGCTTTCGGGCGATGAAGCTCCGATACATTCGGCGCCGAATTGGTGAAATTGTCGAAAACGACCCTTCTGCGGACGCTCATAGCGAAATAAAGGGCCGCAATACCAAAAGCGATGAAGAGGGCTTTGCCCCACGATTGAGTGTTGCGCGGCAGCGCGAATAACGCCGGCAGTAAATTCTGGGCGAAGTGTCATAGAATCTCCGCCGCGATCGGCAAACGAGTACATTTCTTTGCCTACAACGTCTGTCTCTTCGCCAATTGCTCGAGTAAAAACTTCGGTATGCTCAAACATAGGCGTGCGAATTTCGCCATATCCGAAAGAACGAGCTGTAGAAGCCATTTTTTCTTCTACATTGCGCCATGCTCGGCTTTGGGCTGGGAATATATCTTTTGTTCCTCTTGGTGATTGCATTCTAATTTTCTGATTATCAAGAATATGAGCTTGCCCTACATCAATGCTGCCATACAACTTCGATTGGCATTATGCACAAAAAACAGCGCAAAGTTACGAACATTAGAAAAATTGGCGGTTAATTGAGAAAATAGCTTGTAAAATGGCTGTAAAATTATTCATTGTAGTATGGATTTGGGCATTATTTCACGTATTTTGCGCAAATTTTCGCTCACAACGTCATTTAGGACGACAATATGCACATAGAAAATTATATATTTCTTATAGTTCTTGCCATAGCTGGCGGCTTCATGGCGAATAGTGTTCGCCGCTTGCTCGCATACATGAGCTTTGCTAAGCCGACCAATCGTTTTGACAATATTGGCACTCGGATTAAGCAATTGTTTTTAGTGGGATTTGCGCAAACAAAAATATTGCGCGATAAAAAAGCCGGTCCAATTCATGCGGGAATATTTTGGGGTTTCTTAATTTTGTTTTTTGGTGCAGCCGAATCGGTTCTCGAAGGCATTTATCCTACGGCAAGCTTATCATTTCTTGGTCCTGTTTATGGTCTGCTTACTCTTTTGATTGATATTTTCTGCTTATTAGTCATCTTCAGCGCCATACCGGCTTTGTGGAGACGTTATATTACAAAGGTTAAGCGACTGCAATTAGAAGGAGAAAAAATTGAAGCCGCATTAATTTTAATTATAATTTTCTGCATTGTATCAGCTCTTTTACTTCAGAATTCTGCTCGTATTGCTCTCGGCGTTGACTATGACTCTGCTTTTCGTCCGATTTCGTCATTAATTGCAAAAGTTCTTAAATTTATGTTTTCGCCAGATTCGCTAAATATTATTTTCAAAGCATCATGGTGGGCGCATATTTTACTCATTCTTGGATTTACAAATTATCTGCCATATTCAAAGCACCTTCATGTTCTAACTTCGCTTCCTAATGTTTTTTTTGGTGCTACAACGTATCCAAGCTCTCTCGAAAAAATTGACTTTACTCAGGAAGATGCTGTTCAATTTGGAATATCCGATATGGAGGATTTTACATGGAAAGCAATTCTTGACGGATATACTTGCACTCATTGCGGACGATGCACGAGCGTTTGCCCAGCATTTAATACAGGAAAGTCGCTTGATCCGCGAGATGTTATCGTTCAAATACATCATCGCACTATGGACAAAGGTCCACTATTGTCAAAGCTTGATAAAGTTGCCAAAAGCAGCCCTGACAGCGAAATAAAAAAAGCCGCGCAAGAGATGGTGCAAGGCAAGAAAAGCGAAGAATTTAGCGAATTGCAGCAAAAGATTTTTAACGAAACGCTAAGTTCAGAAGAGCAGGAGATTTGGAGTAAAAAACTCGTCGGCGATTATATAACCGCTGATGCTCTATGGGCTTGCACAACTTGCGGAGCCTGCATGCAAGAATGTCCGGTGAATATCGAACACGTTCCGGCTATTGTGGGGATGCGCCGTTCTCTGGTGATGATGGAGTCATCATTTAATGAAGAATCTGCATTGTTGCCCAATGTCTATGACAATATGGAAACAAACGGCGTTCCATGGGGTGGCTTTTCCGAATCCGATCGCGCTAATTGGGCTCACGACATGAATATCAAAACTGCGGCAGAAGATCCTGAAATGGAAGTTCTGTTTTGGGTTGGATGCGCCGGAAGTTTCGATGATCGCGCGAAAAAGATTACTAAGGCGTTTGCTGAATTAATGCAAATCGCAGGCGTTAATTTTCGCATACTTGGCACAGAAGAACGCTGCACCGGCGATCCAGCGCGTCGCTCCGGAAATGAATATCTTGCAGATATGCTTACACAAAACAATATTCAAACTCTCAACAGATATAATGTGCGTTACATTGTGACATCTTGTCCTCACGGATTAAATACATTTACGCACGATTATCCTCAGTTTGGCGGTCATTATAAAGTAGAGCATCATTCACAATTCATTAATAAACTGATTGACAGCGGACGATTAAAAATTACTGCAAATGCTTCGAAACAAGCTGTTGCCTACCACGACTCATGCTATTTAGGGAGATACAACCAAGAATACGAAGCTCCGCGAGCTACTTTAAACAGCGTTCCCGGTCTTGAAATTATTGAAGTTGAGCGGCATGGCGATCGTGCATTCTGCTGTGGTGCCGGCGGTGCTAGAATATTTATGGAAGAGAAAGTAGGCGAGCGTGTTAATCATGTTCGTACCAAAGAATTACTTGCAACCGGTGCAGAAACTATTGCAGTAAATTGTCCGTTTTGCATTACAATGATAACTGACGGCGTAAAAGACGCTGAAAAAATAGAATCAGTAAAAGTGCGAGATATAGCCGAGATTCTTTTAGATGCTGCCAAAAAGCAGCAAAGCTAAACTAATCAGAAATAATCTGGTGATTGAATTGAATAATTTAGCGTCATACAAGATGCAATCTTAATACGGTTGTTTAGCTTACAGTTACTGAAAAATCATATATTATTTACAATTAGAATAACATGTGCTGCTTAGATTATGTCCTTTTATGTAAGCACTTCATCATTTTTTCGACAATCCTTAGCTTCGATTGCTGAGCTTGCTGCTCCCAAGACATGCCTTTCGTGCGGAATCTTATTAGCAGAGAAAAATCATAGATTATCTGCTATGTGCAATAAATGCATGGATACTTTGCCCGACGCCCCTTCGCCTGAAGAATTACAGATACGGTTGATTAAGAGCTTCGGACGTGATGAACTTGCTGTAAACTCATGTTTTTCCCTGACATCTTATGATCATAAGCATCCGTTTGCAAACGTGATGCGTTCTCTAAAATATGAACAGATGCCTTCAATTGGTGTCGAATTAGGGCGCGAGATTGGTAAAGCGATGCAACATATAGGACTAATGAAAGCGCAGGCAATTATTCCAATTCCAATTCATCATGCCAGAAAGCGAGAGCGCACCTATAATCAATCGGAGCGAATAGCTCGAGGCATCGCTGAAATTGCCAACATTCCTCTTTTTTCCAAAGCAATAATTCGACGGCGCTACACAACAACTCAAACCCGTATGAGTGCCCGGCAAAGACATGTCAATCTTTCAGGAGCATTTGCAGCTGGGCCCGATGTTGATAGGATTAAAGATATTACAGTATTGTTAGTTGATGATGTGCTTACAACTGGTTCAACAATAAATGCTTGTGCTGCAACTTTGCTCGAAGCAGGTGCCAGAAGTGTGGAAGTAGCCGTAATTGCATCCGCTCATTAATTGATCATTTCCATTATTCAATAGACATATATCCATGCTTTTTAGAATTTTTGTTTCTCTTGCCATTGCATTGAATTTCGCAGTACCGCTAACCGCGCAGCAAATGGCTAATTTATCAAAATATTCAACAGAGTTTTCAATTGATTTGCGTAATGTGAATGACGATCAAATATCAGTGTCAGTCATACCTTCGGTGCAATTACCCAATCGTGACACTGTAGTTTTTATAATGCCTGCGATTGTGCCTGGCACGTATGCGCGGTATGATTTTGGGCGCTTTATTACAGATTTTCACGCTTTTTGCGCAGACGGAAGTGAAATGGAAACAATACGGAAATCAATCAATGAATTTGCAATCGTACAAACTGCCGCACAGCGTATACACTCTCTTAAATATCGTCTTAAAGATTCATTTGACGATACCACTAAACCTGTTATATTTCAGCCATGTGGAACAAGCTTTCAACAAGACACCAATTTTCTTTTAAATTTTCCGGGCGTATGCGGCTATTTTGATGGATTGAAGCTTTCTCCAATAGTTCTAACAATTGATAAGCCGGAATTTCTCTATGCCGCAACGTCTCTTCATTCGCAAGCGCGCAATGCCGAGCGAGATATATTTACTGCTGAAACTTACGATGAGCTTGTTGATAATCCTATTATGTACTCCAGAGCGGATACTACAAGTTATCGCGAAGGCAATGCAATAATAAGCATAGCCGTTTATTCAATGAGCGGTAAAGTCAAGGCAACACAGGTAGCAGAATATATAAAACCACTCACAGATGCAGTTCATCAATTGTTGGGAGAAATGCCTGTGGAACACTATTCCTTTATTATGTACTTTGCCAATCCTTTTCGAGGAGACATTGTGCATAGTGCAATGGGCACCGGCGCTTTAGAGCATTCATATTGTTCGGTGTATTTTCTAACCGAGATGGACAATTCTCCTGCTTTAGCTTCGATGATTCAGCATACTGGATCGCATGAATTTTTGCATATACTTGTGCCGTTGCATTTGCATAGCCGTGAAATTGACGACTTCGACTTCCGAACACCTAAAATGTCTGAGCATTTATGGCTATATGAAGGTGCTACCGAATATTTTTCACATTTGGCTCTTCTGAAAAGCGGATTGATTTCGCTCGATGAATTTCGTTCGCGCATGAAACAAAAAATTTCGATGTCTGCATTGATGTCGAAAAAACCTTTTTCACTTACTGAATTTAGCCGTAATATCTTATTAGAACAGAATCAGCAGCTTTATCCGATAATCTATGAAAAAGGAGCGCTATCGGCGTTTATACTCGATATTCTATTAAATGAAACAACGCGAGGCAAGATGTCACTGCTGTCATTAGTGCAGAATTTATCAGCAGAATATGGTCCAAACAAACCTTTTGACGACGACAAATTATTTGATATTATAGGCAAAGTATCGCAGCCGGCAGAGCAGTATTTGCTTCATTATGTTGATAGTGCGAGAGAACTGCCAATAGAAGAATATTTCAGTAAAATTGGATGGAATTACATTCCACATCAAACGATTACTGCTTATTCTTTTGGCACGTTAAAATTTAAGCCAAGCTCAGACTCAACTGCTTTGAATGTTGTTTTTAGTTTTTCAGACAATACGTTAAAACTCGAAGAGAATGACGATGTACTCTCATTAAACAGCAAGCCCGTAACACCAGGAGCAATAGCAGACGTAGAAAATGCATTAACGCATCCTTCTATGGCGCAAGCAGCAATAATCACGGTAAAGCGCAACGGTCAAGTTCTGACACTTACAGGTGCGCCTTCGCCAAAAGAGCAGCAGCGCAATTATGTTGTTGAGCAGATTCCAAATCTGACCGACAGCCAATTACAGCTTCAGAAATGGATTTTTGGTACAAAAACGATAAAATAAAGTACAGGATTTTTGCATGAAACAAGAAAATAAGGAGTAATATTTTAAAGATTTTCTTTTCTGTAACTTTTCTACCATGGCATATTTTATAATTTCTATATTCTGTCTCGTTTTATCGTGATTGTAAACTATGAGCCCACTCCGAAAAGTCGGATAATATTTCAAGTCAAAGAAAACATGGTGAAAAAGTACAGTTTTTACTCGTTTTCAAGTGAAAAACGGCAAAAAAACGACTTTTTTAGCTCTTGAAAGATAAGTTTTTTTGAAAAATAGCGAATCTTTCGTCTGCAATTTTTATAAAATGCCTTTTCGGAGGGGGCTCATATCTGCATTTATAAAACACAGCTCAGCTATTTTTCTCTCAAATTATAAGATTTTTAACTGCTAAGTTTGTTTGTTCAAAAATTTTTCTTAGTTTTTGGATAACTGCTCACAGTTACGAGTAAAACGACGTGTTTATCGGCTGTGTTTCAATAATCTCCGCTTTTTATTTTAACACTTCAGGAGGACAACAGAGCAAATTTTCATTAAAAAGCATTTTACATCCTCACCACAACGTTACTATATAATTCTTAAAGCCACTTAAAGAATTAAAGATCAGCAAAGGGTGCACTAATAAAAAAAGGCATTGTCCTTGTTTTATAAATTATTTGAGGATGCATTTTATGGTATTTACTTCCTTATTCTCTTCATTCGAGGGACCGCCTACTATTTCACAATTGCGGCGATCTTACAATATCGCTTCAACTAATTTGTGCATTGCGATGCATAAATATTGGCGTATCTATAAATCCCCATAGAATTATTTATCTTAACTTTTATTTGCTAAGCGCTTTTATAGCAGCAAATAGCTCCATAATTATTAAGAATCTATACAAACTCTACAATTCAAAAAACTGATGCAGGAAAAATTACTATTCTTCACAAATAAGGGTTTTTAAATGAAGACACTTTTTACGTTTCTGTTGATGACTGTCCTTATTGTTACAGGCGATGCTCTTGCACAAAATAGGATAATCACCGGCAAAGTAACCTCTAAACAAGGAACGCCGGTAGCCGGAGCAACTGTGCTGGTAAAAGGCACTGCTCTTGGCGGATATACAAAAACCGACGGCACATATAAAATAAATAATGTGCCCGCAGACGCCAAAACATTAGTATTTAAAATGATAGGTATGAAAAAGAAAGAAATGAACATCGGAGCAAATGAAACCATCAACGTAACTTTAGAAGAAGATGCTCTCTTGACAGATGAAGTCGTCGTAACTGCAATTGGCATCGAGCGCGAGAAAAAGGGTTTGGGCTATTCGGTGCAGTCAGTAAGCGGCAGCGAGCTTACGCAATCGCATGAGGCGAATGTGGTTAATGCAATTTCGTCTAAAGTTGCCGGCGTGCAGGTGATTAGTTCAAACGGCGTTCCGGGCGCTTCTTCCTATATTCGCATACGCGGTTCGGCTTCTCTCGAAGGTGAAAATCAGCCTCTTTTTGTTATAGACGGCATTCCAATTGACAATAGCCAATCATATAGCGGCAATCCTGACGACGGCAGAAACAACCTTACAAACGGTGTTGGTTATTCCAATCGCGCAATAGATATCAACCCGGACGATATCGCATCTATGACAGTGCTAAAAGGCCCTGCAGCCACAGCACTTTATGGCATTCGCGCTGCAGGAGGCGCTATTATTATTACAACAAAGCGCGGAAGCGCCACTTACGGAGACAAAGTCAATGTTTCCTACAGCGGCTCTTTATCGTTCGATGAAGTAAATAAGCTCCCCGAAATGCAAAATAAATATTCGCAAGGGCGCAATGGCACGTATCGCGGTCCGGAAACAAAAGATGCTCTTTCTTGGGGAGCGCTTATGGATACTTTGCGCTACGACCCGACAAAGCCAAATAAATTTGACAAAAATGGAACTATTGTCGGAATTAGCAATCCAGCCGGCACACTTCCATTTGTTCCGTTTGACAACTCTAAGACATTCTTCCAAGTCGGCAAAACATGGACTCATAGTTTGAGCATGTCAGGCGGTAGCGATGCGTCTACTTATTATTTTTCGCTGTCTAACATGAACTCGGACGGTATTGTGCCAAATAGTAATTTTGAACGCACGACAGTTAAAATCAGTGGTGACACGAAAATCACAAAAGATTTAAAAGCTTCAGGGAATGCAACTTATATCCGCTCAGGCGGTCAGCGCGTCCAGCAAGGATCTAACACTTCTGGAGTTATGTTAGGGTTAGTCCGCACACCTCCTTCTTTTGATAATTCAGCCGGATATATGTTTGCAGACGGATCGCAAAGAACTTATCGCGGAGGAGGCGGGTATGACAATCCTTACTGGACAATTAATAAAAATATTTTTGGCGATGATGTTAACCGTTTGATAGGAAGCGCACAGTTTGATTATATCTTTGCCGATTGGTTCTCCGCCATGTATCGTTTTGGCGCTGATGTATGGAGCGACCGCCGCCAGCAGCATTTCGCTATTGGGTCAGCCACTGCTCCCACAGGCAGAGTTTATGACCATCAATTATTCAATCGAGACATCAATTCTGACCTTATCTTAACTTTCAACAAAAAACTAACTCCAGAATTAGATGGCACGCTGCTTCTTGGTCATAACGCTTACGAATCGTTTGGACAATCGGTATACAATCAAGGTGACGGTTTAATTATTCCCGATTTCTATCATATTTCCAATACATCTGGTCAATTTATACGTGAGTCAATTGGGAAATTACGCCGTGCTGCCATGTATGCCGATGCACGGTTGAACTATAATGACATATACTATCTCAATGGAACAATTCGCAATGAATGGTCTACAACTTTGCCGGCAGCAAATAATTCATTTATGTACTATTCGGTTAGCGGTGCAGTTGTTTTTACCGATGCTCTGAATTTTGCCGACAACGATATTATGCAATTTGGAAAGCTGCGAGTAAACTATGCTGTTGTTGGAAAGGATGCTCCAATTTATGCCACGACAACAACATATTCCCAAGGTTCGTACAATGACGGCTGGACAGACGGCATTTCCTTCCCATTCAACGGACAAGTTGGATATATGATGGGCAATGTAATGGGCAACAGCGGCCTAAAACCTGAGAAAACATCGTCTTTTGAAATTGGCGCAGATTTGAGGTTTTTTAATAATTTATTCGGCATTGACTTTACCTATTACGACCAAATCAGCAAAGATCAAATTTTTAGCGTTCCAATTGCAGGTTCTACAGGATACACTAATATTGTCAGCAATAACGGTGAAATTACAAATACTGGAATTGAAGTAGTGCTAACGGCAACTCCTGTAAATACTGACGGTTTCCGCTGGGATGCTACGCTTAACTGGTCGCAAAATAAAAATAAAGTAGTGTCATTAGCTCCCGGAGTAGAGAACATAACTCTAGGCGGCTTTACAGGCGCAACAGCGCGCGCAGTTGCCGGCTTGCCTTATGGCACTATTTTTGGTTTCGGCTGGCTTCGCGATAAAAACGGCAACGTCATTATTGAAAATGATCCCAATAATGAACGAGGCGACCCGGTTGGTTATCCAATAATGGATCCTACTGAAAAAGCTTTTGGTAGTTCAAACCCCGATTGGCAAATGGGCTTTCGCAATACTTTTTCGTATGAGGGTATTACACTTTCTGCCTTGCTTGATGTTCGAAAAGGTGGCGCAATTTGGAATGGTACACGCGGTGCTCTCTATTATTTTGGAACTCATAAAGAAACTGAAGTGCGCGGATCCACTACCGTATTTAAAGGTGTCAAAGGCACGCTAAATGATAAAGGCGAGATTGTTTCCAACGGAGAAGTTAATACTGATCAAGTAGCTCTTGACCAAAATTGGCTTGCTTTTGGAAATGCTAATGGTTTTATAGGCACAAACACCGAAGACTTTATCGAAGACGGCGGCTGGGTGCGCTTGCGAGAATTATCTCTCAGCTATAAACTGCCAAGTTCAATTACCGAGAAAACGCCTTTCTCAGGCATACGCATTAGCTATACAGGACGCAATCTGTGGCTTTCAACAAAGTATAAAGGAGTTGATCCCGAAACCAATTTAATGGGCGCTTATAATGCTCAAGGGCTTGACTATTTCAATATGCCCGGCACTCGAAGCCATACATTTTCGCTCAATGTTGATTTTTAAGAACTAATTAATCACAATCAGATAATTAAACTATGAAAAAATATCTTCTTTCAAGCATTGCGGCGATTGTTTTGCTGTCATCTTGCGACAAATGGATTGACACAAGCATAAATGATGATCCAAACAACGTATCGAATGCTTCGCTAAACGTCATTCTTCCAACTGCTCAAGCAGGGCTCGGCTATGTAGTTGGCGGTGATCTCGGCAGATTCACAGGATTATTCACGCAACACTTTTACGGAGCGGCGCGTCAATCACAAGGAATGTATAAATATATCATGACTGAATCTGATATTGACAATGCATGGCAATTTAATCTCTATGCTGGACCTATGCAAGATTTGCATGATATGATTGAAATTTCCAAGAAAAACAAATCTCCTTATTATCAGGGTGTGGCGGAAATACTTATGGCATACTCATTGGGAACTGTCGTTGATCTTTGGGACAATGCTCCTTATTCAGAAGCATTCAAAGGCGATGCTAACCTCAAGCCGTCATTTGACAATGGAGAGCAGCTCTACGCAGAAATCCACAAGCTTCTTGATGACGCCATTGTTAATCTTGGTGCGGCATCAAGCGTTTTTTCCCCTAAAGGCGACGATTTTCTCTATAATGGCGACAAATCAAAATGGATAAAAGCTGCTCATGCTCTTAAGGCAAGATTCTATATGCACACTCGATTAAAAGATCCGGCTTCTACAGCCAAAGTTCTTACTGAATGTGCAGCTGCTTTTGCCGATAACAGCGATGACCTGCAATTTGTATTTGGCGCAACAGGGAGTACAGCTAATCCTCTTTACCAATTCGACCAGCAGCGCAATGATATACGCGCAGGCGAGAAATTGATGGAACTTATGAATGCCACCAATGATCCTCGTCGCCCTTTGTACGCTAAGTTGGATGCTGATACATTATACTCTTCTTCATCCGAGCTTGGACCGTACTATGCTTCCATTGATTCGCCTGTGCCGTTTATAACGTTTGCAGAAGTAAAATTCCTTGAAGCAGAGGCCGCTTTTATCAGCGGAGACAAAGCAAAGTCAGTTGCTTCTTACAATGCTGCCATTGCAGCTTCGATGAAAAAGCTGGGAGTAGCCGATGCTAATGCAACTACGTATCTTGCTCAGCAAAATGTGGCTGCCACTGAAGGCGATATTACGTTGCAACGCATTATGGAGCAAAAATATATTTCTATGTATACACAATTTGAAAGTTGGGCAGATATACGCCGCACTAATTTCCCGTCACTTACGCCGGTAAGCGGCTCACAAATTCCACGACGCTTTCCATATCCGCAGTCAGAGCGTATTTACAACGGTGAAAATCTAGCAAAAGTTAACAACGGAGTAACAATTTACAGCCATGTTTGGTGGGATGTGCATTAATCTCTCAGATACTTAAACATAAGCGACAAGTCGTTATTGGGCAGTCAAATATATTTGGCTGCCCAAATTTATATTTTCAAGAAGCCATCTTTCGCTATGAACTCTTGAAGGCATTTTCGTAATTTTGCTACTAAAAATTTTGCTTGCTTCTTTTTTTGAGGTGATTCGTGAAGTATTTTTTATCGTTATTCGCAGTATTGGCTGTCACAGCTTCTAACATCGCACTTTCACAGGTACCCCGCCTTATTTCTGTGCAAGGCATCATTGAAGGATCGCCCACAAAGCCGGTTGCAGGACCAGTTGAGCTTGGCCTGCGGCTTTATACTCAACCGGACGGCGGGAATCCTCTTTACATGGAAAATATCAATACTGAAGTTAAGAACGGTTTATTTAACGTCTATTTAGGTTCTGGCGTTCAAGGCGGAATATCTCCATATATTGATTTTAATCGCCCGTATTGGCTTGGAGTTACAATCAACGGATCTGAAGAGTTGCAGCCAAGAATCGCATTGGCTTCAGTACCTTATGCGCTTGCAGTTGCCGACAGCACGATAACGCCCGCTAAAATTAACAGACGTTCGGCAAGCGATGAAAATCAGGCATTGGTAACCACGAAAAACGGCGTAGAATGGAAAGGTGTGGTAACAAAAATATCGGGTGAAGGGCCGCTGATAGTTGAACCTTACACAGGCATAGGCGAAGTAACTGTTCGCATTGCTGTTAACAGTATTTCCGGTGAATATATTGCGCCAAACTCGTTGAAATATGATCGCTTTTCTACGAAAGGCAATCCAAAAGACGGAGATGTTCTTACATATATAGGAACTCCTCCATCTGGAAATCTTCAATGGCGCGCTCCTGTCACAACGCCTTTTGTATTGCCATATTCCGGCACTGGAGATATATCTGGGCAGCCGGCTTTTACCATCACAAATGCAAACAATGGTTCATCCGCTAAATTTGCAATAAATTTTGCCGCCAATAATTCTCCTGCACTCATTGCAGAAAATAATGGTACCGGTTCCGCATTTGCTGCCAATGCTTCAGGCACAGGCACTGCCGCCACAATGACGATTGCCAATGCCAACAGCTCTGCAACAGTGCTAAAGGCAGAAACAAATGGTTCGGGTGCTGCAATAGAAGGCAATGCCACAAACTCTATTGCTAAATCAAATGGAATTATCGGGCGAACTGCTTCGTCTGCCGATTCAATCTCAGGAGTAACCGGCATTATAACTAATAGCGCTCCAAGCCCTTCGGCGAGCGGTGTTGCCGGGAAAATAACTTCGGCAAGTTCTCGTGGATTCGGCGTATGGGGAAGCCATAATGGGCGCGGCATTGGCGTAATGGGAAGCACTGCTCAAGGCGTTGGCATTATGGGCAAAAGCCGTGACAGCATTGGAATTTGGGGCATACATTCAGCATCAACTGGAATCTATCCAGGCATATACGGCTCGACAGTTTCGGTAAGCGACACGGCAGCCGGCATCACTGGTGAAATAATTGCAAGAGCATCTGGCATTAACTCAGCGGGTATTAAAGGCATTCACAATGATACGCTTAGCAATGGCGCAGGCGTTTGGGGACTGCATAATGGTCGCGGGGCAGGAGTACTTGGAAGCACAACTCAAGGCATTGGAGTTCGCGGCATCAGTCGCGACAGTATCGGAATTGCTGGATACCATATAGGCGCTTCAGGGCGCTTTGCCGGCGTTTATGGCGAAACGTCAGCTTCGGCGCAAGACGCAACAGGGATTCAAGGGACTGTCAATAATACGGTTCCTGCTGTCGGCTCTGCCGGTGTTCGAGGCACGAATTTGGGCATTTATTCTAATGGATACGGCGTGTATGGAGCACATGCCGGCAAAGGCATAGGCGTCTATGGCACTGCTTCAGAAGGAACTGGAGTAGCCG
This sequence comes from Chlorobiota bacterium, assembly GCA_039810485.1. Taxonomy (GTDB): domain Bacteria; phylum Bacteroidota; class Ignavibacteria; order Kapaibacteriales; family UBA961; genus JADZAA01. The sequence goes on from JBDHXA010000035.1 coordinate 14,537, forward strand.
GCGTAGTTCAAGGAGAAGAAGCTACCATTGGAGTTCTCGGTTCTTCGTCAAGCGCCATGGGCATGGGAGTTTCCGCGCAAGCATCCGCATCTTCCGGTAAAAATTACGGCTTATGGGCTAGCTCAGCAAGCGATTCCGGCATAGCTATTTATGGCTCTAATACTCGCTCAAACAGCAGCGCATACGCGGGATATTTTCAAGGGAAAGTAAATGTAACAGGCGATATTACCAAAACTTATGCAACTGGTGTTGCTAATGGCGAGCGTCGTGCAACTCCTATCGGATATGCCACAATTAAGGCAAATGGAGAATTAAGTGCAGGGACTCCCAATCTTGCATGTAATTGGGACGCTTCTATGGGCGCTTATTTAATAACAATACAAAATGAAAACTTCACTGAAACTGCATTCACATGCGCGGTTACACCAATTAGTTCTGGCACTCCTTTGATACCAATAACTTCTACAGCTTCAAACAGCAGGTTAATGATAAAGATTTTCACTCTTGCTAATGCAACGACGCAAAACGCATTTCAAGTAATTATTTTCAAACCCTAAGTTTAATTTCGATAATTGCGCTTCGCATATTTCATGGCGTTCATGATGTGCGGAGTGCTTCTTTTTTTCTTTGCTTGTCTGCTATTAACAGCAGTGTTTGAAGGACATTTTTATTTATTTTACTCCGTTGATTCCATTGTAGAAATACTTCGATGCCTAAACTCTCAGTTGCAATAATTTCCTATAATGAAGAAAGAAATATCGCTCGCACTTTGAAAGCGCTTGACGGTTTGGCTGATGAAATTATTCTTGTGGACAGCTTTTCAACCGATGCAACGGTTGAAATAGCGAGTAAATTCGGCGCAATTGTATTCAGCGAAAAATGGAAAGGTTATATTGCACAGAAAAACTCTGCTCTCGTGAAATGCTCCGGCGAATGGATTCTTTTCCTTGATTCCGACGAGGAAATAACTCCGGCATTAAAAGAAGAAATTCGATGCCATACACACTCTTCTTCCCTTTCCCCTGCAATTATTAACCGTCGTACTGTATATCTTGGACAAGTACTGCGACATTCATGGCAGCCGGATAGAAAACTTAGATTAGTGCGAAGCGATTCATCTCCAAAATGGGTCGGCCTCAATGTTCATGAGTCGTTGCAATCCGATGGCAAGCCACTTAGATTACAAGGCGAGATTCTGCATCACTCTTATCGCGATATACGTGATCATTGGCAAAAAACAATCTTCTACGCCCATTCTACTGCCGAAAGTTATGCTTCGCTTGGGCGCATGGCAAGCATTGCCAACATCATTTGCAATCCTTTATCATCCTTCATAAAGAACTACATATTCCGCTGTTGGTTCCTCGACGGAATTCCGGGGCTTATAGCAGGAATGAGCGCATTTCTCTATACTTTTCTCAAGTATATTTTTCTTTGGGAGTTAAATCGAAAGCAGGTACAATAGAAGCAAGCAAGTAAACGAAATATGTGTGTTATTAGTCGTAACACGCTATTATCTGCACACTGCACCATATTGTTCCATTCGCGTACTCATCTATGAAATATTTTTTTTTAGCTTTGTTTATTCTAGCAATAAGCTATTATACAGTATATTCCCAACAAACCGGATCTGTAACCGGCATAACAACAGACGCCAATGACGGAAAATTGTTAAAAGGCGCAACCGTATTATTACGCACAGCAATGGGGAAAGCACTTGGCGGCGCTATAAGCGACGGTCGCGGATATTTTCATCTCGGAAATATTGCAGTGGGGCACTATGAGCTTGTCATACGCTTTATCGGATATGATTCTCTCCTGAAAAATATTTCCATTTCGACAAATGACACGCTGCGATTAGGCAGATTGGCTCTAAAGCGCGGAGAACTGCTAACCAAAGGCATTGAAGTAACCGACAAGGCATTGCGAGTAGAAGTGAAGGGCGACACATCAGAATATAACGCCCAGCAATTCAAAACAGATAAAAATGCCGCGGCTGAAGATATGATACGCAAAATGCCCGGCATTGAAGTTGACCAAAACGGTCAGGTGAAAGCGCAAGGCGAGCAAGTTCGAAAAGTTTTAGTAGATGGAAAGCCGTTTTTTGGCGGTGATCCGTCGGCAGTGCTCAAAAATCTTCCCTCAGAAGTAATTGATAAAATTCAAGTTTTCGACCAAATGAGCGACCAGGCCGCATTTACAAAATTCGACGATGGCGACAGAACAAAAACGCTGAATATCGTTATGAGGCAAGACCGCAAACGCGGACAATTCGGAAAACTCTATGCCGGTTATGGAACAAACGACCGCTATTCGCTTGGCGGCAATGTAAACATTTTCGATGGCGACCGAAGAATTTCATTTATCGGTATGAGCAATAATATCAACCAACAGAATTTTTCCATTCAAGACATACTTGGAGTAATAGGCGGAGGTGGCAATCCTATGTATCAGCGCATGGGAATGATGATGCAGGCGTTTGGCGGCAACACTCCATGGAGAGGCGGCGGTCGGCCCGGCGGCAGCGGACATGGGAGCGGAGGCGGAAGCAGCGTCAGCGACTTTTTAGTGCAGCCCAGCGACGGGATCACTTCGGCACATTCATTCGGATTGAATTATACGGATAATTTTTACAAAAATCTTTCGTTATCCGGCAGCTATTTTGTCAACAAAACAGACAATGAAAGCAATCAATCCATAAACGGCGTCATGCTTTTAGGAAGCAATACAAGTCAAACGACAGAGCAAAACACCCTTGCCAATACTGGCAATATAAATCACCGATTCAATCTGCGGATTGACTATGCGGCGGATTCTCTAAATTCTTTTTTATTGACTCCAAATCTGACTTTTCAATCTTACGATAAATCGTCCGCTTCGGTTAATACCACTCACAGCTCAGAAAACACATTGTTGAATACTTCCGACACGAGATCTTCTTCTGCAACAAAAGGATTGAATTTCAGCAATGATCTTCTGTATCGTCGCAGATTTTTAACTGAGGGACGCACATTTTCAATCAATTTTCGGACTGCTTACAACACAAACAATGGTAGCAGCAACACCATTGCAGACAATAGTTTTCTATTGCAAAACCTAATGCAATTGGATACTCTCTTGCAAAAAGCGCCTTCGAACGGGCTTGGCCTGACATTGGGAGCAAATGCCAGTTACACTGAGCAAGTATTTGCCAATAGCATCATCCAACTTAGCTATAATGTTAATTACAATAGAAATACTGCGGAGAAGAAAACTTACTGGCCCGACAGTATCAGCTCACGTTTTGATCAGTTACAAAGCAATCTATCTAACGCTTCCGAAAGTCATTATATAACGCATCGCCCGGGGCTAACATTCAAATATAATTTCAATCAAACCACAAACTTGAGCGTAGGCGCCGACTACCAAATTGCCGATTTGAACATCGCGCAAACATTTCCGCAAAATTTTGATGCTAAGCGAACATTCTACAATGTGCTTCCTTCCATTATGTTTTCCATGCGACCAAATATGGCAAGCAATATTTGGTTCAGTTATCGCACTTCTACTAATCAGCCGTCTATTTCACAGCTTCAAAACGTTGTTGACAATTCAGATCCGCTCCGCTTATCGTCAGGCAATCCACATTTGCAGCAAGAATTCACTCATTCGATATTTGCAAATTATCGAACGTTTGACATGGCGACTGCTTCTGCATTTTTTGTTATGGTTTCTGCTAATTACACTGAAAATAAAATCACTACATCAACCATTATTGCCTCTCAAGACACTACATTGGAAGGATATATTCGTTTAGGCAACGGTGCTCAATATTCACATCCGATTAATCTGAACGGTTATTTAACAGCCAATACATTCGCAACTTATAGTTATCCTATCGAGCCATTCGAATCATTCAAATTGAATCTTATTATGAATGGAGGCGCAATGTTCAGCAGCACGCCAACTTTAGTAAACAACAAAGAAAATGTAGCCGACAATCTTGTCTTAAGTCCTTCGTTTGCAATTACAAGCAATGTAAGTGAAAACATGGATTTTTCACTCTCATGGCGCACAGCTTATACTATTGCAAAAAATTCTCTTCGAACAGAATTAGATGAAAATTATTATACCCACACACTTTATGCTCGATTGAACTGGGTGTTCGGAGGTGGTTTTGTATTATCTGGCGATATGAGTTACATTATCAACGGCGGATTGAGCGGCGGATACAATCAAACGATTCCTCTAATCAGCGGCGGCTTCGGCTACCGCTTCTTAGATGAAGATGCCGAGGTAAAATTATCCGTTTTTGACATTTTAAAGCAAAATCAAAGCATCTCGCGCAATATTACCGGAACCTATATCGAAGACACTCGCACAAATGTGTTGCAGCGTTATGGATTGCTTACTTTCACGTATAATCTGCGGAGGTTCGGCCAATAGGCAGTTCTATAATAAATTGTTTTTTCAAACTCAGATTTGACGCTAAAGTATGCGAATAAGTCGGCAATTTTTACCGACTACTACCATTAATTGTTCAGTTTGGGCTAAATTGCAACTGTATACACAAAAGTTTTCATTTTTGTTTAGTTGTACTATTTTCCAATTGAATTCATGGCTGCAAACTCCGACACAATAACGACAACCACCGATTTATTCAGCAAGAAATACGCAAGATGGATAATACTCGCATTATTCCTTGCAACAACTTTAATTTTTTTCAGCGATGTACTCTTTGGAAAAAAGTTTCTTTGGGATGATGTCGCAGAATATACTTATCCGCTTACAACATTTGCAGCGCGATCTACCATTGCTGGCGAAATTCCATATTGGAATCCTTATACTTTTTCGGGAATGCCCTTAGCCGCCGATTTTCAGGTTCAATATTTCTATCCGCCGCACACTCTGCTTTTTCTATTTTTAAAGCCCAACGGAACTTTGCCTATTAAAGCAATAGAGTGGGTAATTCTGCTCCATTTTGTTTTAGCTCAATTTGCAATGTATTTGTTTTGTCGTTCTCGTGATATTTCCGGCTGGGGATCATTAATAGCCGCAATTTCATGGGGATTCTGCGGCTCTCTTGCAGTTCATACCATTCATCCGATGGCGCTATATCAATTAGCGTATTTCCCTTTGATTCTCATGCACTTTCATAAAGGAATTTTTCAACGAAGCTGGAAAAGCACGCTTTACTCAGGCCTTTTTTTAGGCCTTGCCGTCATTAGCGGTCATCCGCAGACAAGCACATATATTCTCTTGTTTTTAGCTGCTTATGGCGCATGGAATATAGTTGCAGCGCTTCGAGCAAAGAAAATGTCTGCAAATGAGCTTGGATTAGTGACTCTTCGCATGGTTAGTCCGGTAGTTATCGCAGTCGGCTTAGTGGCAATACAGTTTTTTCCGGCTCAAGAATTAGCTTCACTTTCAGAAAGGAGCGAAATTTCCTATGAAAAATCCGCAGACGGCTCAATGCAGCCAAAGCAATGGTTTACTGCAATTGTTCCGAATTTATTCGGAGCAGTTTTTCCTTCAAACTCCAAAATGCAATTTGCATTGCCTGCTTCAGACGACTCAGCAGAACATCCGCACTACGAACAAACACATTATTATTGGGATACCGCATTTTATTTTGGAATTGCAGCGCTTTTGCTTGGTCTTTATGGCGCGACACGCAGTTGGAACACATCGTTTGGAGGTTATTTATTGGCTGTCAGCGGATTTGCACTACTTTACGGATTAGGCAAAAATGGCTTTGTTCATGAGATTTTCTATGGCGTGCCAATATTTGGCTCATTTCGCAATCCTGGGCGCATGATGTTCTATGTAGGATTTGCATTCAGTATTTTTGCAGCACTTGGATTTGACGCATTAGCCGCACGCAAAAAAAACCAGCGCGATTTCTACATATTTTTGGCAATTGTCGCCTTGCCGCTTTTTATTGCATTGCTTGCAGCAAGCGGTTCTCTTTCTGACATGGCAGGCGCTCCAGAGATAATAATCAAACAAACATCTTCCTTTGGTATGACTGCTTTGCTGCTTGTGGCAATTGTTGCGACAATTGGCATTCTATTATTCAAGAATAAACTAAATATTCAAATAGCAGGTGCGGTTCTTGTTCTTGCTGCTTTTGTTGATCTGTCGATGGCTTATTCTCCTTTTAGCAAAGGAACTCAAAATCCTACTGAGATGTACAAAATTGAACCATCAATGAAAGAGCAATTTGAAGCAAAAAATATTAATGACTTGTTTCGAGTGTCCATGCGAAATAACCACGCCATGGCAATGCAGCGCAATCAAGGACCTGTTGACCGCATAATGTTGTACGAAGGGTATAATCCTATTCTTTTGCAGCGTCGAAGCCCTTTGACTTCCACACCCGAAGAATCGAGTGATTTATTGGGAATTCGCTATGCACTGCAAACAGATCCAGCAACAGGACAAACAAGATTTGCTGAACGACAAAGCGCAATGCCTCATGCTAGAATGGTTTATGAGGCAATCATTGCTTCGCCTGAAAATGTAGAAAAAAGAATGGCTCAAGGTAATATTGATTATCGCCAGACAGTTGTAATAGAAAAAAGCCCAGGAATTGATTTGCCGCAAACATCCACAGAAAATGTTCACCATAATATTGAATGTTTGCACTATTCTAATAATAGCATGGAATATCGCATAACAACAGAAAAACCCGGAATATTATGCTTGAGTGAAATATGGTATCCTGCTTGGAAAGCAGAAATTGATGGAGCTCCGACAGAAATTCTTCGATCTAATTATTCGTTGCGTGCAGCTGCCATACCAGCTGGAACTCATACTATAACTTTTCGCTATGATTCCGAGTTGTTTAATATAGGTCGTTGGACAACAATCGGAACACTAATTATAGTTGCTTTTGGTTTAATATTAACGAGCAGACGTAAAAGTAAAACAATATAAAATAAGTGATTGTTCTTTCGGCTGTCAATTACTATTTTTGAGATAAAACAAACGAATACTGCTGATTTATTGCTCTATTTACAGTATTGGGAATATAATGGGGTCTCCTGAAATAATCAAGAAAATAACAACTGCTCAAGATTTTGCAACTCTGCCAGCTGTTGCCGGCAAAGTGTTGGCATTATTGGCCAATGATGAATCTAATATAAAGGAAATTGCCACTGCAATTGAAACAGATCCGTCGTTGACATTAAAAATTCTACAAATGGCTAATTCGCCTCTTTACGCATTACGCCAATCTGTAACTTCGGTAATGCAGGCAATTCTAGCATTGGGAGTCAGTCGAGTTACCAATATCGTTTTGAGTATCTCAATATTTAGCAAATATCTCATGCTTGCTCGCAGTGTTAATACCGAATTCATGGAGCGATATTGGATTCATTCTTCGTCAGTGGGCACTGTAGCTCGCGTACTTGCCACAAAATTAGGGCGTTCATTCAAAGACGCCGAATTTTTGGCAGGATTGCTTCATGACACCGGCAAAATGGCCATGATGCAGTTTGAGCCGGATCTTTTTGCAGAGAGCATTAACTTAGCAACGGCCGAAAATATATCCGATATTGAAGCGGAACGCAGCATATTCAACGTTGATCATTGCATTACAGGAGCTTCAATCACTCAGATGTGGCGTTTGCCCAAAGAATATAAAATTGTTACGGAATTTCATCATACGCCGGAATTAGCGACAGAACACCGCGAGTTAACTGCAATTGTCCGCGTTGCAGATTTGCTTTGCGAAATATGGGGAGCTGATTGCTATGAAAACATCAAAGAGCTTGACCTTTCTTCTACGACAGCTTGGCAAATGCTCTGCACTTCTTTCCCACAACTGCAAGATATGGATATAGAAAAATTTACTTTTGAACTTGAAAAAGAATTTCACGACGCATCAGAATTTCTTCAGTTAATGGTCAAGTAACGCAATCATCATCAAGGTCATCCCTATACATCTGATTGGTGGAATTACACTGCAGTTTTTTTCTCTTTATTTGCTCTGTAAGTTCTTCCAATCGCCCTAGATAAATATCTGACACTTTCTTAATAGAATGGTATTTCATCACCCATTCCATGGAGCGTTTGCCGTGTTCCATCCACTTTGATTTTTCCTCGAAAACGCGCCGTAAATCATCAATCAAAGAAGAGCGTCGTATATTATAGAAAGGATGAGGTTCACCGCATTTTTCTGCTAAATATTGTTCAAAATCAGGCATCAGTTCAACACAGGTTGGAATGCCCATCCATGCCGATTCTACTGAATTAAGACCGTAGCCAAGCTCGCCAATTTGATCAATAAAAATATGACATTGAGACTTTTTAATCAGCGCTTTTTGGTGGGACACTCCCTCAATAAGACATATTTCAATCGGATATTCATGTTTCAAAAGTTCTAACGCACTTAGAATGTCATCAGTTCCTTTTGCAGCCCGATGGGTCGGCGCATGCCCTACTATGATTGGAGAGCTGTTGCTAGGCTGTTTATACGAAATAATTGGTGCGTATTCCGACGGGCAATATGGATAGAATAAAAATTCTGCTTCGGGCAATAAATGAATATGGTCGTATTCAAAGGTAAACGTTGCAATAGATTTGTTTTGCAGCTTAGAAATTATTCCTCTGTTTCGCAAGTCCGATCCATAATAACATATAGCCAAAGGAGTGTTTATATTCAGCAATATATTAGGAAATCTCGTAAAGTCATGGCCGCCGTCGGCAATAATAACATCGTATTCCTCAATGTTTCCAATTTCTCTAAGTGCCTTTGAAATATGTTTTTTCCATAATTTATCTCGCGCTAAAAAGAGCAGCTTCTCTAATACATTTGACGGCTGCCATATTTTCGGAGTGTTTGCTATATGTCTATTATTTGTTTTTGGATTATTTTTCTTTCTCCTTATCAATCTCTTAATTAATGGCATTAAATTGGAATTTATCAAAGGTAAGTGCATAGAAATATCTTCGTCATATTTTTGGTGAGGAGCATATAGCGTTATCAATCGAGAATGGTGTCCTCTTTGTCGCTCTTCACAAACTAATCGCATTGGAATGCCGGCGTAATTTTCTACTGCAAGATGGAGTATTCTCATTCAAAAGTTAAAATATTACAGTGGTCAAATATCGGCTCTTAGATCTTAACTATTACAAAGTTATGCGAATCTGAATGCTAATATTACAGATTTAAGAGTAAGATGCAAAGATGGAAAATATACTTTTGGTTATATGTCATAGCGATACAACCCAACAGCAATTATTGCTGCAATCTGAGCATTTCTTTTTTGCTATCACACTCAGTACAAAAGCAAAGATACGAAATAGAAATAATGCGCAAGGAAGAAGCATCCATCTTAATAATGGCATAATATCTTGGCGATGCAGCTTTTATGAATAAATATGATAAATGATGCAATAATGACGATTATGGATAAGACACAACCAAATATTCACTCATTACGGTGAGAAATCATCGAAAATACGAAAGAACTAATTACACAGCATTTTCAACACTGAGATCGTTTCTATCTTTTGAAGATGATAATGTTAATGAAAATTCGCCGCGTTTATACTATTGCCCAAGGGAATTTATGGGTAAAAACTTCAATTCTCGCATTAATAAATGATCAAAAGCGAACATAAAATTCAACATAGTAAATTTATATTTAAAATTACCTTATATTTGTAGAATAAATAATTCAACGTTAAATCAATCAGTAAATGCTATAGCCACTAAACCGCAAAAAATTGAAAAAGAATCCAAACAATTCAGCCCGCAATGATTTCCAAGGATTGCCTTCAAATCATAATCATAAAACCTTGGATGTGCATAACATAATATTTCAAATAATCAGCAGCACAATTAATGATGCTATAATTGCATCCGATGCTTCGCAAAATATATTATTTTGGAATAAAGGAGCCGAGCATATTTTTGGTTACGCATCCGAAGAGGCAATCGGACAGCAATTAACAATGATAATTTCTAAGGAATTTCAAGTAAGGCATGAAGAAGGATTTGAACGATTGAATTGCGGAGGCGAACCACGCGCAATAGGCAAAGTAACAGAAGCCAAAGCAGTTCGTAAAAATGGAGAAGAATTTCCAATTGAGCTAACGCTTGGTTATTGCGAAATCAACGGCAATAAATACTACAGCGGAATTATCAGAGATGTAACAATCAAGAAAAAGAATGAGCAAATAATACACGAGCAAAACAAAAGATTTCAAGTAATTAGCAGCTCAAAAAATGATGCAATAATTACTTCAGATGAATCAAACACAATATTATTCTGGAATAAGGGCGCTGAACATATATTTGGCTATGCTTGCGAGGAAGCAGTTGGTCAGCCGCTGACATTGATAATTCCACAGGAATTTCACAAGCGGCATAATGAAGGTCTTGAGCGCATGAGCCGCGGAGGCGAACCGCACGCGATAGGAAAAGTATTAGAATTAAGTGCTGTGAGAAAAAGCGGCGAAGAGTTTCCAATAGAGCTTACTCTCGGCTATTGGGAAAGCGACAACAAAAGATATTTCAGCGGCATTATCAGAGATATAACAGTAAAGAAAAAAAATGAACAAATTATTCAGGAACAAAACAAAAGATTTCAAGTAATTAGCAGCTCAAAAAATGATGCAATAATTACTTCAGATGAATCAAACACAATATTATTCTGGAATAAGGGCGCTGAACATATATTTGGCTATGCTTGCGAGGAAGCAGTTGGTCAGCCGCTGACATTGATAATTCCACAGGAATTTCACAAGCGGCATAATGAAGGTCTTGAGCGCATGAGCCGCGGAGGCGAACCGCACGCGATAGGAAAAGTATTAGAATTAAGTGCTGTGAGAAAAAGCGGCGAAGAGTTTCCAATAGAGCTTACTCTCGGCTATTGGGAAAGCGACAACAAAAGATATTTCAGCGGCATTATCAGAGATATAACAGTAAAGAAAAAAAATGAACAAATTATTCAGGAACAAAACAAAAGATTTCAAGTAATTAGCAGCTCAAAAAATGATGCAATAATTACTTCAGATGAATCAAACACAATATTATTCTGGAATAAGGGCGCTGAACATATATTTGGCTATGCTTGCGAGGAAGCAGTTGGTCAGCCGCTGACATTGATAATTCCACAGGAATTTCACAAGCGGCATAATGAAGGTCTTGAGCGCATGAGCCGCGGAGGCGAACCGCGTGCAATAGGAAAAGTAATCGAAGCGCGCGCAGTGAGAAAAGATGGTGAAATAATCCCAATAGAACTGACATTGGGCTTCTGGGAAAGCGCAGGCAAAAGATATTTTAGCGGAATAATCAGAGATATTACAGAAAAGAAAAGAACCGAAAAAATAATTTTGGATGAAATTAAAAAATCTGACGACTTGCTACTCAACATCCTGCCCAAATTAGTAGCTACCGAACTTAAAAATACTGGCAAGGCAAAAACTAAGAAATATGAAAATGTTTCGATATTATTTACAGATTTTGAGAGCTTTACCACTATTGCTTCGACTATTTCCCCAACAAAATTAGTTAATGAGCTTAATGAAATTTTTAGCCACTTCGATGATATTTTGGGAATGTTTGGTGTTGAGAAAATCAAAACAATAGGAGACGCTTACTTTGCTGCTTGCGGAGTGCCAGAAAAAAATCATAATCATGCTGTTCGCTGCGTAGAAGCAGCAAAACTGATGCTGAATTATTTAGAAAATAGGAATAGAACGAGTAAAATATTGTGGAAAATGCGTGTTGGCATTCATTCCGGCCCGGTTGTGGCAGGAGTCGTAAGTAAAAAGAAATATGCCTATGATCTTTTTGGAGATACTGTCAATACTGCGAGCAGAATGGAAAGCAATGGCGAGGTCGGGAAAATTAATGTTTCAGAGTCAACATTTCAGTTAATAAAATCAGATTATGAATGTGTTCATAGAGGACAGATACATGCAAAAGGCAAAGGCAATATTGATATGTATTTTGTAAAAATATAAATTCATAAGTCAGATTTAGCGAAAGAATCAAATCAACATTCTGATCATCTTAGTTCTCACACTCTTAATATCACACTTCTTGTCATAAAGCATAACGGTCATATCCCAATAAAAGAATATGACCGTTGTATTTAAAATTATATCATCAGGGTTGTTTATTGCCCCAATTATTATCGTTTCAGCTGATTTATTTCTTGGAGAAATTGATCGCTGATCGTAACTGTTCTCGATGCTGCTTCAAAAGCGCGCTGAGTAGAAATTAAATCTGTGAATTCCTCAGTCAAATCAACATTCGACTCTTCGAGCGAACCGCTGGCTACACTTGTAGAAGGAAATATTTCAACAGCAGTTCCTAAATTAGGCAGACCGCTATTTGGAGAAACGCTAAAAAATGAATTTCCATTGCGCACTAAACCGCCGGGGTTTGTGAATTTTCCAACGACTACTTGACCTAAAAGCTCTGATTGACCATTAGTAAATGAGCCAAGCAATCTGCCTGCTTGATCTACGGCAATTTGTGATAATTCACCTGAACCATAGCCGTCCTGCTCTCGAATTGTTGCCGTATTTTGACCTGCAAATTGGGTAATTCCGCCAAGCACATTTGTTGAGTCAGCCAAAGTAACTGTAATATCTTTCGGTGTTGTTGCATCAAATGGAGCTGCTCCGCCGAGAGCCATATTAAGATTTGCTGCCGTTAGGATAAAATTCAATGGAGTATTCAATGTTCCGTCATCGTTAAATGTGATCGTTGTCGGCACTCCCGCTATAGGAGCACCTGAATTATCAATCAGTGCTTCTAAATTATACTCATTGACTGTAGTGCTTTTAGTAAAGCGTAAATTTAGCTGATGCGTGCCGCCTTGATTATCAAAAATAGCTATGCTTGTGTTAAAAGTATCGCCAGCTGTTGATCCAGCATTCAAATTGCCCGATGCTGACACCTTTTGAGTTTGATGCGGCGCTGATTTAAACGTTGGCGAAACTTTTACATTTTCCACCGTGCGATCCAATCTGTTATTTCCAGAAGAATCTTTAATAACACGTCCTTGAATGTCAGTTTCCAAGTTATATCCCTGCACGTATGCGCCTGTTGCGCCATCAACCAAGTTTCCTTGTGTGTCGAATGAAAAGGATCCGGCGCGTGTAAAACGCTCTTGCCCATTGTAACGCAGTGCAAAATATCCTTCGCCCTGCAAAGCAAGATCGAGCGGACGATTCGTAGTTTGAATTGCGCCTTGCTGGAAATTAACTTTTACAGCACCAAGTTTCACGCCCAGCCCGATTTGAAGCGGATCAATGCCGCCAATGCCGCCTGCCGCAATATTGCTTGGTGCGTTTCCAAGATTAAATGTTTGGCTAAATTGGTCGCTGAATGTTGCGCGGCTTGCTTTATAGCCAGTTGTATTAACATTTGCGATGTTATTCGAAATAACGTCAAGACGTTGTTGATGCGCTCTCAAAGAGCTTGATCCAGATGTAAGTGAACGAATGAGTGGCATTGTGTCCTCCGTAAGAAGAAAAAAATAAAATTATTTTGATTTTGAGAATCTCGTCTGTCATTCAGAGATTACTCTTTTTGTGGAGGAATTTCTGCGAAATTAGTTTCTCGCAGTCCAATTCCTCAATGTTTTTCAAGCGAATACAGCAGAATCTATATTTGTAAAGACAATATTTTCTGCTGAAACGCCGCCTATAGCCGTTATTACTGTATTATTGGCAACGCTGACGATAAAAGCCATGTCGCGAAGCACAATCAAAGAATCTTTGCCACCCTTTTGCCCAACTTTTGCAACAGCTTGTTCCAAGCGTTGTAAATCATTGCTAGACAGAGCAATGTCTCTGCTTGCTAATCGAGTTTGAGCGTGAGCCGAGAATTTTAGGATTCCCGCTTCATTTTCGAATAAATCACGGAATGGTATTCCGAATGATTCATTTCGCGATAATGTTTGGGTACGTTGAAATTCTCGAGTGCCTCCAAGTGGCATAAACGGTAAATTAACGCCGTTGATTTCCGGCATTGTTTTTCACCTCCTTTCTTGTTTCAATGTACATGCTGCATCGGGATTTGTCTTCGATGACAGTTTGATGATATATTATTTATTCACGATTTTTTCCTTTTTTGTAATGTATTTATTGTTTACTTATATTTTTATTTCTATTTCATAACGATACATCCATAATATTGGCAAGCGATACTTCCGTACCGTTTATTATTGCCATGGTTCCATCAGCTTTAAATTTGACAGAAGTAATTTTTCCTACAATGAATGGTGATATATCAACAGCAGAGCCGCCTGTATTAGGCACAGCTTTTATAGAGATTATATATTTACCAGATCCTACGTTTTCACCGCGATCACTTTTTCCATCCCACTGCATTGTATGCTCGCCATTACGCAGCTGCGTTGCTGAAAGCTCGAAAGTGCGAATTACTGCTCCGGCAGGCGTTTTAATTTGGACTTCTGCAGATTTTTGATTTTCATTAAACTCCCATCCAAAATCAATAGGATTTGCAGCATCGGATATTATTTGCGATGTTACTGCTTTTACTGTTTTGCCTATAAATGATGGCGCATTTGCATTAGCGACTGTTTGTGCCAATAAAAGCGACGCTTTTGTCTGATCAGTCATCAACTGTTTAATATTTGTAAGTTGTTCCAATTGGCTGAATTGAGCTAATTGTGCAGCAAATTCTTGCCCATCTTGCGGTTTCAGCGGATTTTGCGATTTCATCTGATACGTCAGCAATTTTAGAAATTCGTCTTTTCCCATTTCTTTATTAGCTGTTCTCGCTTGTTGCTGCTGTCGTATTTTATCAAATAATGTCGCTGCACCTGAGGTATTATTAATTGATTCTGCTGCCATAGCTTCTCCAATTATTATTGTTTATAATTATATTAAACGTTCTACATTGCTTGTAGATGCTGGATTTTTCCTTAATTTATTTTCTGTAATTATACCGTTTCCATTTTCTTCTATTGTATTACGAAGCGACATCAAATATGCTTGTCGTTGTTCGTGATCATCTCTTGTTGAGCTTTGATGTGAGAATTCTCCCCCAGATTTTTGAAAGAGATAATCCTGTGTTTGTTGATGTGTTATTTCTATAGATTGTACTGTAATGCCGTTTCTTGCCAATTGTTCTCTTAATGTTGATATTTGAGCTGCAACTGTTTGATGTGCTTCATAATTATTTACATTAATAGAAACACCAACAGTATTTCCTTGTACAGATATAGAAAGTGTAACAGATCCTAACGATTCAGGCTTTAAATGCAATACTGCAGATGACTTTTTGCCAGAGGGAGTTGCGTCTATGAGTTGTTCAACATATTCTGTTATATTTGAAGGATCAGCCTGTCGTATTTCTTTCATCTGATCTTTTCTTATTATATTTTTTGGATTTTGCAGATTAGTAATATGAATAGGCATTTTTATTGTATCATTTGATTCAAAAGATATTTTATCCTGATTTATAAGAGTTTCGTATTTTATTTTTGGGTTTGTTTCACCCTTTTTTGTTTCATCATTATCAGTTTGATATAATTTGTAATCTTTTGTATTATTTTCGCTAAATTGAGTAAAAGATTGGTGTGATGAATCTTGATACGATGGATGATTTGATGAAGAAGTATTATGTTGACTTGATCTATTTGTTTGTTCATATATAGATATTTCTGTATCTTCTTTTTTCATATCAGTTTTTGATTGTCTGTCAGTTTGGATAGGTGCATTTTGTGTTTGGATCATTGGCTGCAATATTTCGATATTAATATTATTTCCATTTTTTTTTGTCGTGTTATTTTTTTCTATATCGTCTTTTTTTGACTGACTTAGTGTAATATCATTTAGAGCAGTTGTATTGTATGTTCTAAAAAATTTTCCAGTTTGTACTTGAGCGCGTGATTCGGAAGTCAAATGAACAGAATTATTTTCTTCATTTTCATTTATCTTGTCATTGTTAATTAAATCTCTTTTGGTTGTTTGTCCATTACGTATTATAGTTTCTTTGGAATTATCTTTATGATATTCTATCTTTAGTTTTTCGATTGTTTCTGGTTTTTCGATTGTTTCTGGTTTTGCGATTGTTTCTGGTTTTGCGATTGTTTCTGGTTTTGCGATTGTTTCTGGTTTTGCGATT
>JBDHXA010000036.1:0-30005 GCA_039810485.1 Chlorobiota bacterium
TCATCATAGATCATATATTGCTGTCTTGCATGGACTTTTGAATAAAATAAAGAATTTTATTATCTTTATTTTAACTTTCTTCAATAAAATAAACACCCTTTTAAGAGGGGGCTCATTCCATATTTTGTCCAATTACCCCAGCTTTGATTTAATTTCCATTTTTTCAATTCTTCGTTAAAGTTTGGCCAATGTTTTTGTATAATTTCAAAATTGTCAGTTTGAGATTTTGTCAATTCTGTAACAAGTCCACAAGTCTGTATATTTTGTTCTATCGTTGTCATTCAGGTTCGATTTTTTTCAATGACCGCTAACGAGTGGAAAATTGGCGATGTGCGGGATTTTTAGCACTACCGTTGATGCGAAGAACCACCGTTCAAATATAGCACAGAATTTCACTCGGAGACGGTTCGCCCTGCTTGCGTTCAAACCGCTTGTTAGCAGAAGTTCTTTTGCTATTCTTTAAATAATTCAATTGTATATTCAAGCAACTTTTCATTTCCATATTTTCCGTGTCCAGGCACGATAACTTTAACATTAGGACATGCCGTTTTTACTTTTTCAACAGTCGATGACCAACTATTAGTATTTGCGTCTTTTAAATATCCCTTAGTCGAATTTATCTCTTTAATTAAACAACCTCCAAACATTACATTCTCACTTGGAAAATATCCGATAATGTTATCCTTTGTATGCCCTTCACCAAAAAACTTAGCAACAACTTCTTTATTACCTATTTTCAAAATTAAAGAGTCTTTAAAACTAAATATAGGAACTACAAAGTTGCTTTCCTTTGCCAATTCAATAGTTTTAAAATAGGCATAAGATGGTATATTGTTATCCTCAAATGCTTTAAGTCCACCTAAGCAATCAGGATGAAAATGTGTTGGTATTACAGCATTTATTTTACAGTGAAGACTTTTCTTAATCCACTTAATTAACTCTTCTGAACTTGTATCATCGGCTGTTGTGTTGAAAAGAATTACTTCATTATTATCTCTCACAATAAGTCCGTTTCCGGGTACGAGGCCATAGTCCTTTGTCTGTAAAGATGATGTAAATTCAAATGCGTTATCAGAAACTTGAGTTACAGTCAAATTGTTTGACTTATATACTACTTCCGAAACTGTAGTGGATTTTCTCAAAGTACTACAACTCTGGGTTAATATTGTTAGTATTAAAAATATTAATATTTGTATTGTATTTTTCATTGGGGAAGGTGATCGTATGAAATTATGTCAGCGTTTTTTTAGTTCCTAAAAATCAACTAGTTGCAAATGCCAAATCATTCTTATCCAATCCAAGTTTAGTAATTTGATTTTGAATTCTTTTTACTAAAGCAAGTTTTCTTTTTTGATCTAAAAAAAGATAGCCCTCGTGGTAGGTGTATGGTATTGCTATGGCAACCACATTCCAAATGATAATTGCCAATTTTCTGGTGGTAGCGCTTACGGCAATAGTTCTTCCTTTTCTGCAACAAACTCTGTTGAAGAAATTGAAAATATGAGTGTCTTTCAGATTTCTGATAGCATTGGCAGCATTTCTAAGCGCTGTTTTGAGCCGATTGCTTCCTTTGGGAATTTTACTTGAGAATACCTTGCCGCCACTTATTTTGTTGTTGGGAACTAATCTTAACGATGAACAAAAATGCTTTGCCGATGCAAATTTTTTGATGCCATTAACACCCACTTCACTTATCAGCGAGAGCACAATTGAGTAACTCACGCCTTCGAATGTCAATATGTCTACACCCTCGAACATTTGATAAGGTTTGAGGGTGAAATCAATATTTTTAGGTGTGTTTTTATTGATTTTTTGTGTTGTTACGGATCGATTTGATGTTGTTTTTTGTTGTCATTATTGCAGATGATTTGATTTAGCATTTGCTCAATCATCTTATCACATTCGGCTATTTTTTTCTGCAAGCAATTGTAGTTTTCAAGCTCTTGCTTTAGTGCGTACAAATAGTTCTTTCGCGCATTGTTTTGCAAAGCCAAAGCTCCGAGTATCAACAACTTATGACAGTATAAGATTAAACGAAAACAAGAAAAAGATGCCGTTCCATGAACGGCATTAAAACTATACAATCAAAAAAACTTTATTCTTCTTCCATTTTTAAGGCGCGTTTTACCTCTGTTTCGAGCGAGGCATAGAGTTCTGCATTCTCCATTAGCGCTTTGCGAAATGCGTCTCTCCCTTGTACTCGTTCACCTTGATATGTCAGCCATGAGCCGCTTTTTGCAATGATGCCATTCTCGATGGCGACATCGAGCATATCGCCCACTTTTGAAATGCCTTCATTGTACATAATGTCAAATTCTGCTTCGCGAAATGGAGGTGCCACTTTATTCTTAACAACTTTGACGCGAACTCTATTTCCCACAATTTCCTGACCTTCTTTTATTGCGTCCTTACGGCGAATATCTATGCGGACAGATGCATAATATTTAAGAGCATTTCCGCCGGTTGTCGTTTCAGGATTGCCGTAGACGATACCAATCTTGTTTCGCAATTGGTTGGTAAAGATTACAGTTGTATTAGATCGCCCAATGGCGGCATTAAGCTTTCTCATTGCCTGAGACATAAGCCGCGCCTGCGAGCCCATTTGCGCATCGCCCATATCACCCTCGATTTCCACTCGCGGCGTCAGCGCTGCCACCGAGTCGACAATGATAACGTCAATGGCATTGCTTCGCACAAGCGTTTCCACAATTTCCAAAGCCTGCTCGCCAAATTCCGGTTGCGCAAGTAATAGGTTATTAAGATCGACACCCAAGCGCTGAGCATATTTGACGTCAAGCGCATGCTCTGTATCCACAAAAGCTGCCAAACCGCCTGTGCGCTGTGCGTTAGCGATCACATGAAGACAAATTGTGGTTTTACCGCTTGACTCAGGACCAAAAATTTCTACAATTCTACCGCGTGGAACGCCTCCAATGCCGAGCGCGGCATCGAATGAAATACTGCCAGTGGAAATTGATTCTACCGCAATAGCTTTTTGATCGTTCAAACGCATAATCGAACCGCGGCCAAATTGTTTTTCGATTTGCTCAATAGCATTTTCTGCTGCGCGAAGCTTTGCTTCTGCGGGTGCGTTTGCGGCTGATTTTTCACCTTTTGCCGCCGATTTTGCTTCTGCCATGTTTCTAGCCTTTATGTATATGATTTGTATGAATAAATATTTGCAAGTGCGTTGAAATTAACTGTGAGCGAACTGCAAAACTACGGACAAAGAGCGACAATCTGTTGCGCATCATAATCTGGCAAAGATAAAGAACGTGATGCAATGCCAGGAACTGCCCGTTTTTCTGATTTTAATCTTCCGAAACGTCGTTTTTTACGGAAAGCTGCTCGATTTTCTGCTCAGCTTTTTCAAGATATTCTCTGCAAGATTTTGCAATGTTAATTCCTTCTTCATAAAGCACTAGCAGTTCGTCCATAGGCTTTTCACCGGCATCTAATATATCTACGATTTCGTCTAATCGCGAGAGTTGCTGCTCAAAAGATATTTCCTGCTTAATGTTTTTTTTCATGAATTACTCACAGTGATAATGGGAGATTTGTCAGTTTCTGTTATAATGGCAGATGCAGTTTGATTCAACCGCTGTAAAATTATATGCTCACCTGCTGAAACCATTTCGTTTGCAGCGAACATCAAGCCATCTGCATGACGCATCAATGCAAACCCTTTTTGCAAAGGTGAAAGTGGATGCAAAACCATTAAACGTCTTTCAATTGCGTCGAGATCTTTACTTGCGGTCCATAAAATGCGACGCATTGCTGCAGCACTTCGCATTTCTAATTCATCTGTTTGCTGTTGTAATTGCAACACTTTTTCTGCTGTCCGGCGAAATGCAGAATGTTGAGCAATCTGCATAAATTCGCGTTTGCGTTCTTCAAAAGAAGAAATTATCGAACGTCTCAATCGCAATTGAATGTCAGTCAAATATATTAATAAATCTGCGGCAGTATACGGAGAAACAATCTCGGCTGCGGCAGTAGGCGTGGCAGCGCGACAATCGGCAACAAAATCGGCAATTGTTACATCTGTTTCGTGCCCGACAGCAGATATTACCGGCTTCTTAGAACTATAAATAGCTTTGGCGACAATTTCTGTATTGAAAGCCCACAAATCTTCAATCGATCCGCCTCCGCGCCCTGCTATAATTACTTCGCAATCTGTTTTGTTTAAATTGTTTATAGCATTGGCAATGTCTTCTGCGGCTCCGTCGCCCTGCACAAGAGTCGGGCGGAAAATAATGCGACAAGCCGGCATGCGTCGTGCAAGTGTGCTGAAAATATCGCGCACTGCTGCGCCCGTAGCCGAAGTTGCCACGCCAACACATAAAGGCATTTGCGGCAATGGGCGTTTTCTCGCAGTGTCAAACCAACCCAAAGCAGACAGCTTTTCTTTCATTCTTTCAAAAGCCAGATAAAGCTCGCCCGCGCCGAGCGGCGCAATCGAGGAGCAGTCCAATTGATAGCGACCTTGCGGAGGATAGGCGGTAACTTGCCCGCTAGCAACCACATTCATGCCGTCTTTCATATCAAAACCGGGCTGACGACTGCGCCACATAGTGCAGGCAATTTGCGCTCCGCTCGCATCTTTTAGAGTAAAATACCGATGCCCTGACGAATGAAGCTTGTAATTGGAAATCTCGCCTGTAACGCTAACATAGCCAATACCGTCTTCAAGCAGCATTTTTATCGCGTTGGCTAACTCTCCTACAGTCAATGTTTTCCGAATGTTTGGCATGTTAATACCTGCTATTTTTTGTTATAATTGCTTGTTTTTTCGCTAAAAATTTATTCCTCATATCTAGTGCGCTTCGTATAATTAATTAGCGCATTGTCTATTGTTCAGTTATTGACCATTCAAATTTTTTTGCTCCTTCAATACGTAGAGCTTTTGTCGGCTGAAGCCATCCATAGCCCAACGAATACAATGAATTAATAATATGAATTGTACCGTTGCAATAAAACGCCAAATTAGCATCGTCATTTTTTAATATTACACTATTTTTGTCGCTCTGCATAACATCAATATCGGGCAAAAGATGAAACATCAGAAATTGTTCACCAAGCTCTTCACATTCGTCAAGTCCTTTAATTGTATGAGTTTGCCACTCAACAATGCGACGATGCGGCTCACCGTAGCCATAATGTTCGCCAATCCATTTGTCGTCTGATAATTCAATGGCGCGTCCGCGTGATTTATCGCCCAGCATCCAAAATAATACATCGCCTCCGCCTTGCAGCCAATCGTTTTGCTCTTTTCCTTTCATGCACAGCGTATTGTGCATTTCAGTCGAACGAAAACGATTTCGCATCTCCGGCGCTGGTGTGTAAAGATATGTTCCTGCATCAACAAAAAACTCTTTTCCTTTGTACGACAACGTAAGCGAAAGCTGATCATTATGAGCATGTCCGCCCTTGCCGCGCTGTCCGATTGACCCACTTCTTATCGCAAAGGCAAAATTTCCTATGCGAATGATTGTAAGTCCAAAATTATCAAACGAATGAACTGCCGGATTTTCAAGAAATTTATGATTTGCAACGACTGCTTGCTCTTGAAATAATTCAGAATGTTCATGCGCATCTTTTCTTCGACAGCTCAATGATGCTGCAAGTTCATAATCAGCTGTATATTGCCGAGCAAACGGATAATAATGTTCGAAACCGTTTAGAGCTGCCGCCGAAGCTAATAATGGAGTGTGAATATTTGTTGTCGGCACAAGTATTTCTTCTGGCAAATCCTGCACAGATGCTAAATTAAAATAGATTTTCAGACCTTGTGCGCGAGATAATATTTTTGCTATCGGCGTGGCAATAAGAAAACGACCGCTGTCATTATCGCCGATTTGAGGTATAGTTCCTATTTCGCTGATTTTCTCGGTAAATCGGCAAATATTATGAAGTTTTTTCAAAAAGTCAGACGGAAATGAAAATTCAGTGTTCTTTGCTGGCTTGAGCGGCGGCTTATTTTTCCATAAGCGATAGTCATATTCTCTTAATGCCGCCAATTTTTCATCAGGCAATCCTTGTATTAAAGCGGCTCCATACACAGCCATTTCTGCTGAAAGTCGATGATACGGAAGCGATGCTTCAAAATTTCCGCCATCCGATAAGAACTGCAACTCTATTTCGACAATGAACTCCTGCACTGCAAATGCAAGCCATACATCTGCTTCCTGTGTGCGCGGCAGCCATGCGGCACAGAAAAGCAACCCTGCTATATCAGCCAAATAATGATTGCCGCGAAGGGTTGACGACCATTCTAAATTTGAGGCAATATGCGCTCCGTGCTCCCAAATGCTGCGACGAAACACATATTCCCATTCTTCAGAAAATGAAAATCCCAGAGAGCGAAAAATATCGTAAGCAATCAGCCAATTTGCAACTCTAATGCCGACATCCATGCTCGTAACCCAATTTACGCCAAAGCGCGGCGGATTTGCAGCAATAAAATCGGCTATTTGCGCTGAAAACTCATCGGCATAACGCATTGCGTCGGATACATGGCCCTTTTCTGCTTGAGCCATTGCTGCAGATTGAGCCATTGCAAGCAAGTGCTGCATCCTGGCAAGCTCCCATGGCGTCTTCACATCGGCACCTGCCACATCGCCGTAGCGTATATCTTTATGCCACACGAGTTCGGACCAGCGCCAGCCGGATTTTACATCACGCTGCCAGTCAATACGACGATACTCAGCAGGAAGCAAAGAGGCAATTCTCGCTGATTCTTCTTGATTTGTGTTATTTATACGAGGTAAAGAAACTTTTGAATCATAACGATTGCCTTCTGTTTCGGCGCAGTTTGTCTTGTAATCAACGCTCACAGCGCCTGCGCCCAAAATATCGAAGCGATGCTCAAGAGCCAAATTGGCGATTCGTCGTATTATTTCACGGTTTTCGCTATTCTGCGGAAGCGGCGCTGCATAAATGTATTGAAAGAGAGAACCTGTTGAAATTGTATTCAAATATGTTGATGAGAACATATCGCGCTTGCGTTCTTTACGCTTTCGCAAAGAACGTAGTACAATCTCAACGGCTTTGCGAAATGCAGTGTGTGGCGGCAAAGACATTGCCTGCCGTATTTTACGCGAAAGATTTGTCATTTGTTAAGCAAGGTGTAGTTCGGCAACACTGAAACAGAAGGCAGAGTGCGACGAATGTTTTGGATTGAATTCATAGCTGCTTATGAGTATTTTACTCATCTGTCGAGAGGCGATACCGCATTATGCGGTTGTTTTTCGAATCTGCAACGTAAAGCGTTTTGTTGAACCATGCAACGCCGGAAGGTGCATTGAATTGCCTTGTTCCGTCGCCATATCCGCCAAATGAATACTGCTCACGTCCGGCTGAAGTAAAAGTATAAATTGAATCCGAGCCGGCATCTGCTATAAAGATATTTCCTCGCGTATCACAACACGCGCCTTCGGGACGTGTAAATCGGCCAACGGTCAAGAAGTCGTTTTGTGTTGAGGCAGGATTGAATTTCTGTGCCCAGCCGGTAATATCGCCAGTAGAATAAGCGAGCCATTGCGCGCGATATTGCATTGTCGTGCCGCTTTGTGTTAGAATCAAATCTCGTGATGGAATCGGTCGGGCAAGCGCCACTCCAGCCAGTCCGCTAATTGAATTGAGCGCATTACCTTCTGGGACAAGCGAGGCAATGCGTCCTTGATATGCGTCGTTTCGAGAGAACATTATTACTGCATCGTCAGGATCAAATCGTGAAGAATTATTTGTGCCTGTACGGGAAACAACGTATGAATTATCATCAAAAGCAGCAATGCCTGTAAATCTTCGTTCGGGGCGATCGGGCTGCACATAGATCAATCGTATTGGGGCAAGAGAAATATTATGGTATGCTTGGCGAAGAGAAATGCGGTAAATTGCCCCTAAAGCAGTTGTTCTTCCATTGATAACGGTGTCAACTTCACCGCATACAAGCAAATCGAACATTCCATCTTGAGCTATTGCTGTCGGGCGAGTTATTTTGCCGGAATATCCTGCAAGCCGTCCTGCAATATCTAGCATTGTAATGCGGTTGGCGTCACGCTCGGCAATATAGATGAATGGCTCGCTGCCAATGCAAATATCAACAGGATTTGCAAATCCTGTCCAAATCGGATGCATCGGAATATACAGCGTATCATTTATTTTAGCAGTTGTGTCTATTGGGGCAGAGGGCAATTTAGGAGCGGAATCACAACCGGCAGACAAACTCAGGAAAATAAGAGCAATTGAGCCGATTACCAATGACGCAATGAAAAAAACAACTCTGTGATACAGCATAAGAGACAGTAGTTTGAGGGATTATTTTCTCAAAAGTACGGATTTTTATTTCTGAATAACAGCTAGCGGTACAGTCAATTCTATTATCTTATGTTCGATAATGCTATTCAAATATGATTGTGCTGCAGACAGTCGTTACAATAACAGATTTGTGGCAGAATGAAAATTTTGCCTTTTTCGTGAAATAACATTGCAAAACAAAGGAATATGATTTATAGAAAAATGTTATTTTAATCAAACATATTTTTTATTCTTATTTTTAGCGTAACGCTTGCCGATGATAAAGCAAAAATAAATACTAATACAAACATCTAAATTGAAATTTTACCATAAAAACAACATTCACAATGAACGGAAGCGAACTGACAGCCAAAATCAAAGAATTTCTTGTACAGCCATCTGAAACAGTATTTCCACAACGCCGTCCGATAGGCGACGAAAGGTTTGGCGATGTCGTCATGCGTTTCAGAGAGTTGCAATACGCATCAAAACTGCCCGATGCTGCTATTATAGGCGTTCCGCAAGATATTGGTGTACAGCGTAATTTTGGGCGCGTAGGCGCATCGTTAGCGCCAGACGAAATACGCAGAGCGTTCTATAAGCTGACCACATTTACCGGAAAAACAGCTCTTTCCGGCGATGTCTTTTCGATTGTCGAATGCGGTAATATTACGACAGAAGGATTGTCGCTCGAAGAAATCCATCGCAGGCAAGAATTGACGGTGTGGCTTTTACTCAAAGCAGGCGTCACGCCGATAATTCTTGGCGGCGGACACGATATAGCTTGGCCTAATGGGCGGGCAATCGCCAAATTCGATGCTCAATACGGCGTTATGAATATTGACGCTCATCCCGACGTGCGTCCGCTCGATGCCGGCAAAGGTCATTCAGGGACTCCTTTTCGTCAAATTCTTGAAAACAAAGAAAATCCAATACAAGAAGGAGCATTATTAGAATTTGGAATTCAAGCATTTGCAACAAGCGCGTTTTTTATTGAATTTTTACGGTCGAAACAAGCACAGATAATGTTTTTTGATGAAATTGTCGAACACGGATTTGCCGCGTCGCTGCATTCTGCTTTTGAATATCTAAAAGGCAAAGCGCGGTCATTGTATGTGTCGTTCGACATTGACTCGTGCGCATCTGCGTATGCTCCAGGCTCCAGCGCTCCGTCAGTGCTCGGTTTTACCGCCGAAAATATATGTGACGCCGCTTATACAGCCGGAAAGAATCCTGCTGTAAAACTCATTGATATTGTTGAAGTAAATCCTAATTATGATGCAGACAGCCGTACTGCAAAGCTTGCAGCAATGATGGCAGCTCGATTTGCCAAAGGTTTGGCTGAAAGAAAATCTGCATAAAAAATAATTATGGCATATCAAATGCTGAAAAAATAATTTCTAAAAAGTAATTATGCTGCAAATAGATTCAGATGATTCTATGAAATTTATATTACTTGTCATTATTTCTGCAATTTTTATCACCGCTGCCGTTATCTTTTGGAAGAAGCGTGTTAGTCGTATGATGCGTCGTGCCGCGTATCTTCAAAAAGCAAAAGATTACAATGAAGCTCTTCGGCTGCTCAATCAAGTTGTTAAAATAAGCCCTAATAATCCTGACGCCTATTCAAGCAGGGCGCAGCTGCGCTATCAAATGGGAGAGAATGAATCAGCTATCAGCGACTATAAAAAAGCGGCTGAACTAAGTCCAAACGACGCTAAAGTTTTTAACAACATTGGGCTTGCACATATTGGATTAAAGAACTACGAAGAATCTATTGACGCTTTTAACCGCGCAATTTCTCTGCAGCGTCGATTTGCAGAAGCATACTTTAATCGCGCAACAGCAAAAAAGGTGCTTAGAAACATCAAAGCTGCGCACGATGATTACAGTCAGGCAATCAGCGATTCTCCCACATTCGCCGAAGCATATTTTGAAAGAGGAATTCTCCAAGCATCAGCAGGGCAAACACAATCTGCCATTGCTGACTTTAATTTGGCTATTTCAAACAAATCGCATTTTGCAGAGGCCTATTATCATAGGGCTCTAGCAAAATTGCAGATTGGCGACATGCGTAGCGCAACCGATGATTGCAATAAAGCAATTGCCTTTAATGCAAGCTATGCAGAAGCATATAATAAACGCGGCGAAATCAAATCGTCCATTGGCGACTATCAAATAGCAATTCAAGATTTTACACATGCGATTGTAATCAATGAAAGCTTCCTCGAAGCATATGTAAACCGCGGTCTTGCAAAATTGGAAATCGGGGAGGTTAAAAACTCTATCGAGGATTTTAACCGAGCTCTTGAAATAGACGGTGCTAACACTGCGGCATATATTGGACGCGGGCGTGCAAGCGCCAAATTGAGTATAAATACGAATGCTTTCGAGGATTTCAACTATGCCATTGGACTTGCCTCGCGGCATCCTTTAGCTTTTTTCCATCGTGGAAAATTACGATTTGTTGAAAAAGACTACAAGCTCTCCATTGCTGATTTTACTGTCGCCATTTTGGTGCAGCCAAAATATGCAGAGGCATATCTTTATCGAGGGCTTGCAAAATCAGCTATGGGCAATGTTCAAGCGGCTCTTGAGGATTTTAACAAAGCAATTGAAACCTCGCCTAATTATGCCGAAGCTCTTTATCATCGCGGCGCTTTGCATATAAAAATGGACAATATGACTGATGCAATCAGCGATTTGGATAGCGCTATAAATATAGATGCAAATTATGCTGCCGCCTATTGCGCTCGCGGTTTGGCCAGAATGTCGTTGGGCATCAGACGAGCGGCGGCGGAGGATTTCACAAAAGCGATTATTCTGAACCCTGAAGATATTGATTCCTATGTAGGTCGCGGCAAAGCGCGGTTTGGCATGGATGAAAAAAAAGCGGCGATGGAAGATTTTAATCAAGCCATAGATTTGGATTCAAATCATATTGAAGCACACTTACAGCGCGGAGAAGGCCGCCTCAACCTTGGCGATAATCGCGGAGCTATTGCAGATTTTTCAAAAGTTATCGCTATGCAGCCAGATTCTTCGGCTGCATTTATTGGACGCGGAAAAGCACGAATTGCTCTTAATGACGAGTCGGCAGCTGCTGAAGATTGGAAACAAGCTAGTTTGCTTGGTGATGCAGAATCGCATAAATTATTAAACCAATATGGTTTGCAAGTTAAGAATATATGATAACTTTTGATTGCACTTCTGAATATATTCTCCAAAACGACATAGTTTGCCTCCGCCCTTTAACCTTTGAGGATCAGCAACATATACTGCCGTTTTCTCTTTCGGAACCGGAGATATGGCGTTTATCTATTGACAGTCCTATTGGTGAAAGCGGCGTGTTGCACTATGTGGAAAAAGCACTTAAAGCGCGCACAGCTGGTTGTGAATATCCGTTTATTGTGTTCGACAAGCGATCTGGCAAGTACGCTGGCAGCACGCGATTATATGACATACAGCGCGAGCATCATACCGTTCAACTTGGCTACACATGGTATGGCAAAGAGTTTCAAGGCACGGGACTGAACAAGAATTGCAAGTTTTTGCTTCTTGAATTTATTTTTGACATACTAGAATTTGACAGGCTGGAATTTCAAGCTGATGCGCAAAATTCGCGAAGCATCGCAGCAATGAAAAGCATTGGTTGCAAGGAAGAAGGGATATTGCGGAGCCATCTGATAAAGCCGGACGGCACCCGTCGTGACAGCATAGTTCTCAGCATATTGCGATGCGAATGGCAAAGTCATCTTCGTGATATACTTTATGCAAAAATAAAAGCGAAATAGCGAATTTGCGATTTATATCTATCGCTTCAGATCTGTGAAAAATGATGCATCGCAATACCCGCAGCAACCGATGCATTTAATGATTCTGCACCGTTGCCAGGGATGAAAAATGTATGCGATATGATTGCAAGCGCCTCAGGCGAAATGCCATGCGATTCACTGCCAAACACCAGTCCGTAAGGTGATATAGGCTTGCAATCCTTCAACGCCAGATTACTGTTTAGAGTAGCTCCGTATAAGCTGAAATCTGGATAATCTCTTGGCAATGCAGCCGCCAAATCAATTTCTTTGTCGATTTGACAGCGAAATATCGAACCCATTGAAGCACGAACCACTTTCGGGTTGTAGCAATCGGCACAACCCTTGCTAAGCAGAATATAGCGAAACCCAAACCAATCGGCAGTGCGTATAATTGCGCCAAGATTGCCAGGATCGGAAACACTGTCAAGAATAATTAATTTGTCGGACAGTTCATTGCTTTTTTGATTTGGAAATTCAGCTATCGCGAGAATGCCTTGCGGTGATTTTGCATCGCAAATTGATGCGAATTCGCGGCTTCCCGACGAAAAGACAGGCACTCCTCTTCGAGCAAAGTCATCTGCGATCTTTCGGTCATCAGCGTTGCATGACGCATCAAGCACAATCGCTTCCGCGCGATAAAAGCTTGAAAACAGCTCTCTGCATAATTTCCGCCCTTCAACAATGAAGCTCTTTTCTAATTCTCGCTCTTGGCGCGAATGCAGCGATTTAATAAATTGGCGGTCTGCACGAGCCAATGTTGGATAATCTGTATCAATCATAATTGTAAAAATGCAAAATTCCCTAGAAACTTGCAGTTCCGAGGGAATTTCTATATATCAGCTGCCGGTTAAAGCAATAATCTCGTTTTACATAAGCGACGCAAATATCGGTCTGAAACGCGACGATTCTGTGCTAGCCGATACAACATCAACCTTAACATCAGAATTGTCGAGAGTGCAGCAAAGATCTGTCGTTCCTAATCGCCCTATGCGCTTTAATGCTTCTATGCATGCCTGTCGAACTTTCAAAGTTGCATCGTTTGGCATATTCAAAAATTTAAAATCCACACCGGAAACATCACTAAAGCAAGGGACTGCTTTGACGACAAACTGCCGCTTTCGGCTCTCCATTTGATAAACCTATTGGTTGTGAGAAATGATAAATTATACAAATATACACACAGCAACTATCGAGCCAGTTATCGTCGAGCAATTAAATTATTTTAAACCTCGTAAATAAATGCGCTATACTAATCGTCGTAGCAATGTGTAAACGACAAAATTAACAATTGATTACTGTAAAGAAATTCTGACATATTTACAGTTTGTTGCTTGCTAATACATGCATTTATCTTACAACTGTCAAAACTGCATAGAGGAGGATTTTTAAATGGATAATATATTTGACGCCGCTGCTTCATCGCAAACTATTGTTATTCCGACCGGTATTACAGGCGCTGATTCGAGCGATGACATTCATATAACGACAAAGGCAATTGCAGAGATTAAAAACATTAAAGAGCAAAATAATATCTCTATAGATTACGGTTTGCGTTTCGGTGTCAAAGGCGGTGGATGCTCCGGTATGTCTTATTCTTTGGGCTTTGATGCTGCGTCACGCGACAACGATCGTGTTATAGAAGCTGATGGCGTTAAAATTTTTATTGACAATAAAAGCATTTTTTACCTCATGGGAGTAACGTTAGATTATTCAAGCGGCTTAACCGGCAGAGGTTTTACTTTTACGAATTCCCGTGCTGCAAAAACCTGCGGTTGCGGCAGTTCGTTCGGCGTATAAATTACTATTTCACTTTACAAACAAGGAGTTTTCTATAATGGCTTATGAATGGAAATTTAATCCTCGCCCATATTCAGACGAGGAAGCAAAAGAATTACTGAAACAAGTCATATCGCCGGAAACGGCAGATTGGCATTACAATACGCATCATAAGGGCTATGTAACGTTCTTAAACAAAATTGAAAATGAATTAAAAGACGCCGACCGCGCGGCTGCCAATGGCAACTATTCTTTGGTTGGCGAGTTGAAGCGCCGCACCACATGGAATCATGCCGGCGCATTGTTGCACGATGTGTACTGGCAAGTGCTTGGCGGCGACGGCAATCCGGCAGATGCACCCGAAACGCTCGCTGCAATTGAACGCGAGTTTGGCAGCTTCGATGCTTGGAAAGCCGATTTCAAAGCTGCTTGCATAGCAGCCAAACTCTCCGGATGGGGAGTTCTAACATACGATCAACTTTATAGCGGAAGATTATTGAACGTGTTAGTTGACGAGCACCATTACGGCGCAATTTGGGGCGGCATCCCTCTTATTGCTTGCGACGTGTTCGAACATGCCTATTATCATAAAGATGGTCCCGGACGCGGTAAATATGTAGATAATTTCCTCGCCAACTTGCATTGGGGACGCATCGAAGAACGATATAAAAAGTTTGTGCGTTAATATATCGCCAATGGATGTTGCAATATTGGAAAATGCCGTCTGCACATTGTTCGGACGGCATTTATTTTATAACAGCATCGCCTGCTTTTTAGTATCTTCGTGTCCTGCTTTGTAAATTTAGAGCTTTACAGTGAAAAAATCCAAAACAATGACTTTGCATGATTATACTCGACAGCATACATAAAATCTATCCCAATGGAGCGCACGCTCTTAATGGCGTTTCTATAGCTGTTAAAAATGGGGAATTTTTAGTAGTTATTGGATTGAGCGGCTCAGGCAAATCTACTTTGCTTCGCTGCATCAATCGTTTACACGACCCTACGGAAGGAAAGATTATCTTCGACGGCAAAGATGTAACTAACATAGTTGGCCTCGAGTTGCGAGAATATCGTCGCCGAATAGGAATGATATTTCAACATTTTAATTTAATAAAACGCCGTTCGGTTTTAGATAATGTTTTGGCTGGCTGTCTTGGCTCAACTCCTCTATGGGATTCGCTGCTCGGCAAATTTTCTGAATCGAATCGCAAAGAAGCAATGCAAAACCTCGAAATTGTGGGCATTGCCGATAAAGCTGGCAGCCGCGCCGATGCGCTTAGCGGCGGACAGCAGCAGCGAGTGGCCATTGCGCGCTCTTTGATGCAAAAGCCGTCTGTAATTTTGGCTGATGAGCCGGTGGCAAGTTTAGATCCTGCAACGTCTCATTCCGTCATGCAATATCTCGAGCGCATTAATAAAGAACTCGGCACAACTATTGTGTGTAATTTGCATTTTCTTAGCTTAGTGCGTCAATATGCAACGCGGGTCATAGCATTGCGCGATGGCAAAATAGTGTTTGAAGGAGCACCCTCAGAGATCACCGACTCATGGTTCAAAGCAATTTACGGCGATGATGCGCAAGTAGTTGAAATACGATGATTTTTACTAAAATTCACCTTCTCTTTGCAGGTGTAAATCTGTATTTTGCATGAATAAATTATTTTGCAGACAAAGATATCGGTGGAAAGACGCGATTTTTATAGTTATCTATTTAGTTTAGTGCACGAAGCAAAGAATTAATATTTTTCTTCACATCTCTGGAACGAAATAATGGCATGGTTCTTACGATCTAAAAAAAACATTGAAGATAATATACAGCGTGAAATACCCGACAATTTATTTACAAAATGTCCATCATGTAGCGAAATTATCTACAAGCGTCAATTTGAAGAGCAATTAAGCACATGCCAAAAATGCGATCATCATTTTCGCATTGGAAGTGCCGATTATATTGACCTGCTTTTCGACAAGGATACATTCGTTGAAACGGACGCCAATGTTCGTTCTGCCGATCCGTTGCAGTTTGTGGATACTCGCGCTTATTCAGAGCGTCTAACTGATGCTTACAAGCGTACTAACATGAGCGACGCTCTCACTATTGGTTATGGAGATATTCTCGGAAATCGTATTTCTTTTGGCTGCATGAATTTCGGATTTGTAGGTGGCAGTATGGGCGCAGTAGTCGGAGAAAAATTTTATCGCGCCGCCAAACGAGCGATTAATGAAAAAACTCCTTTGACTGTAATTGCAGCTTCCGGAGGAGCGCGCATGCAGGAAGCCGCTTTATCGCTTATGCAAATGGCCAAAACAAGCTCCGTGTTGGGCGAATTAGCTGAAGCACATTTGCCGTATATTTCAATTCTTACAGATCCTACTACCGGCGGAGTTAGCGCGTCGTTTGCAATGCTGGGTGATATTAACATAGCCGAGCCAAAAGCACTGATTGGATTTGCAGGTCCGCGCGTTATTGAGCAAACTATTCGCAGAAAACTGCCCGAAGGATTTCAGAGATCCGAGGCATTGCTTAAAAACGGAATGATTGACATGATAGTTCATCGCAGGCAACTGCGCGAAAAGCTGGCAGCGTTGCTCACGCATCTGAAATCCTGATTCTATTAAAATATTTTTCTCAAATCAACATAGAAATAAGTGCATTTCGCTTCTCTTTCAAAGCATTGTTTTGTCATAATAATAATAATATAACGATGTAATGGCTGATGAATAAAAAGGTTATAATACTTGTTCTTGCATTGATTGCTGCTTCCGCGGTGGTATGGCAGTATTTGCGTTCGCAGAATACAGTTCAAAATGATGTGATTATTTATGCAAAGAAAGGTAAATTTGAAGTCAACGTTACTGTTACCGACGAACTTCAAGCAATACATTCGATTGACATTAAGGGACCGGAAGGCGGGCAAGCAGCTGGAATTTGGCAAATGAAAATTGACAAACTAATTGATGAAGGAACTATCGTAAAACAAGGCGATTGGATTGCGGAGTTAGACAAAGCCGATATTGCAGGCAAACTCAAAGACGCCGAGTTGGCAATTCAAAAAGCTGAGGCACTATATACTCAAACATCGTTAGACAGCGCACTAATGCTTTCAGCGTCGCGTGATGAAATTACCAATCTGCGAGCTGCATTAGAAGAAAGCAAATTAGAATTGGAACAGTCCAAATATGAGCCACCGGCAAGTATTCGCAGAGCCGAGATAAGCTATCAAAGAGCAGAACGACAAATTGCCCAAACCAAAGACAATTACCAAACTAAGTTAAAACAATCAGTTGCAAAAATGCAGCAGGTAGGAGCCGATCTAGCTAAAGAAAGGCGCGGCTATGAACAGCTCTCTGCTCTCATGGCGCAGTTCACCGTTACAGCACCTTCCAACGGCATGGTAATCTATTCAAAATCGTGGGATGGACAAAAAAGAACAGTTGGCTCTCAATTATCGCCCTGGAACCCGGTGGTTGCCACATTGCCCGATCTGACTCAAATGGAATCGCTTACCAATGTAAACGAGGTAGACATTCAAAAAGTAAAGAAAGGCCAATCTGTTGTCATTGGTTTAGATGCGCAGCCAAATAAAAAACTAACCGGAAAAGTCGTATCAGTTGCCAATATAGGCGAGCAGCGCCCAAATTCGGATTCAAAAGTTTTTGAAGTACATATCGAAGTTTTTGAAAAAGATTCATCGTTGCTTCCGGCAATGACAACATCAAACCGCATAATCACTTCAACTATCGAAAACGCATTAAGTGTTCCTTTGGAGTGCATTCATACAGAGCATGGGAAAACTTATATTTACATCAAAGACGCCGCTACAATAATTAAACAACAAGTAAAAGTTGGATTGCTTGGCGAGAATGATGCGTTAATAGAAAAAGGAATTAATGAAAAAGATGAAATTTTCTTGTCGCTTCCTGCCGCGTATGCTGATGCGATTGCCCGCTATCTGTGAGCCGAGATGAAAAATTTTGCCGCGAATATATCTATTGCTGTCGAGGCAATACTGCAAAACAAAGTGCGCACGTGGCTTACGACGCTTGGTATTATTTTTGGAGTTGGCTCGGTGATAGCAATGCTTTCGGTGGGCAAAGGAGCCGAACTTGAAATTTTGGAGCAAATGAAAGCTCTTGGCGCAAATAATATTATCGTAAAACCGGTAATTGAGCAGCAAGCCGATGAGCAAAAAGAGAAAGATTCTGGGAAGGCAAAAGTAAAAAAATGGTCACCCGGTTTGACTGTCGGTGATTTGCAAAGTATTGCAGACATTATCCCAACAATAGAGTTTGCTACTCCTGAGATTGTGGTTGAATGTTTGGCGTTGCGAGAAGGAATGAAACACACAGTAAAATTAGTTGGAGTTGACTCAGCATATTACTCTGCCACAGAATATCACCTAAATAGTGGCAATTATTTCAATCATCAACAAATCGCATCGAATAGTAGTGTTTGTATAATCGGCTGGGCTGTGAAGACAAAATTTTTTGCAACTGACGATGCGGTTGGCAAACAAATAAAATGCGGCGATTTATGGCTTACAGTTATAGGCGTTTTAGATGAAAAGAAAATTAGCAGCCAAGCGTTAAAACGATTGGGAATACGCGATTTGAACTTAGATATTTACGCACCTTACACTACTGTTCTGCGACGATTCAGAAACCGAACCCTCATTACTAAAGCTTCGCTCGCACGAGCAAATAGCGAAGAAGACAAAGAAAATGAAAAAAAAACACCGGAACAAGAAAATTATAATCAATTAGACAAAATTATAGTTCGCGTCAAAAATACCAATCAAAGTGCCGCTATTGCAGGTATCATCAGCGCAATGCTTCAGCGACGCCATAACAACGTTGCTGATTTTGATGTGATTGTGCCTGAATTACTGCTGAAACAAGAACAAAGAACCAGAAGTATTTTTAATATTGTCCTCGGTGCTATTGCCTCTATTTCTCTTATTGTAGGCGGCATTGGCATTATGAATATCATGCTTGCCTCGGCACTTGAGCGAACCAAGGAAATCGGAATACGCCGCGCTGTCGGAGCAACGAGAGGAGATGTCATAACACAATTTCTTGCTGAAGCAATTGCTTTGAGTATCGGAGGCGGCATTGCAGGCATTCTTCTCGGACTTATACTCAGCATTGGCATTGAAAAATTTGCCGATATTAAAACAATTGTAACGCCGGCATCGGTCGTCCTTTCATTTGCAGTTGCCGCAGCTATTGGCTTGCTGTTCGGCTATTTGCCGGCTCGCAATGCATCCAATGTAGATCCAATCGTAGCGCTGAGATATGAATAATATTTTAAGATTTGCAGTGTCTGGAGTTCTATTCGCAATTCTCAACTTGCAAGGACCATGCTGCTTTGCAGCAGATACTCTGCGGCTTACTCTAAGCGATTGCATACACTTTGCTCGCGAAAATGGAGCAACTGCCAAAGTAGTGCATCTTGGCTATCAAAGCAGAAAAGCCCAAAATGCAGCAATTAAAGCAGATTTCTATCCTCAAATATCGTTCAACGTCGATATCCCGGGCTATCAGCGAGCTATTGTGCCGGTGCTTCAGCCGAATGCAACATTTGATAATTTGCCGCAGTCGTACGCTTATTCGCAAGGTTCGCTGTCGCTTTTTCAGAAAATACCATTTTCAGGCGGAGATATCACCGTTATGAGCGGGTTGAACAACCGTGTAAATTTTACCGGCGAACGCAATGAATTTTGGAGTTCATTCCCTTTTCTCATTCAGGTTAGACAGCCATTATTTGGTGTTAATCACTATCAAAATGCCCGCGACCTTGAAAGTATTCAGTTTGATGTAGCCACTCGCGAATATTTAGAGCAATTGGAAGATGCTTCCATTGACGCCGCCGGAAAGTATTTTGACTATTATATAGCTATGATGAACATTGACAATGCGCTGCTTAACGTGGCAATTAACGACTCGATGTACACATTGGCGAAAGGCCGCTACAATGTTGGTAAAATTGCCGAAAACGACCTGTCGCAAACAGAATTGGCTTTAATTTCCGCTCAAACTGATTTTGAGCGCGCTTCGCTCGAGGCAGACCGTTCGTTGAAAGCACTTAAGCTTGCTCTTGGAATTACCGAAATAACGACACTATCTATTATTCCCCCCGAAAAGACGCCTGAATTTACAGTCGACGGTGCAAAAGCACTAGAATATGCCATCGCATATCGTAGCGACATTAAAAATCTAGAAGCACAGAGCATGCAATCGGAACAGGTCCTTGCACAAGCCCAAGCAGACAATAGATTTAGTGCTAATCTTGTAGCGAGCTACGGCATGAACCAAACAGCTGGAAGATTTGGCGATGTGTACAGGAATCCATTGGATCAGGAGCAAATTTCTCTTGGCTTGCAAGTCCCTTTATTTACTTGGGGAAAAGGCTCGGCGACAATCGAACAGGCATTCGCTAATCAACAGCGGACGAAAATTCAAGCTTCTTATCAAAAGAGTCAATTTGGGCAGGAAGTAGAATTTCAGGTTAAAGATTTTCTGCAATTGCAAAAACAAATTTCCATAGCGCAAAAAGGCGAGCAAATTGCTGTTCGTGGCTATGAAGTGGCGCGCAATAGATATATTATCGGTAAAATTGAAACGACGGAATTGATGCTTGCCCAACAGCGAAAAGACGCATCGCGCAGAGAATATTTCCAAACGCTTCGCAGTTTTTGGACTTCTTATTATCGGTTGCGGCGCTTGACCTTATGGGATTTTGCTACAAATTCTCGCATCATGCCGAATGAATAGAATATCCTCCGATATGCTTGTGTAATTCCGACCTATTCACTGATTATAATGCTCCTTAATAATTGAAGCCGCAAGCGAAGTCAGCGCATCATTTCCTTATCCACAAAAGTGTCTCGTTCTGAAAAAAGTTGACACTTTTTTAGTTCTAAATCCTGTTACAAGTTTACACATTTTTCAGTAATCCTAAATAAGGTTTACATTTGCATTGTAGACTAAACGGAAGCAAGCTCTGCTGGAGAGCAACTTGCCAGGGATACATCTCCGGGTGACGGAATAAAACGCCTTTCATAGCCAAGTGTAACATCTTGGCTTTTTTATTCTTGAACCCTTCATGCCTGAAAAAACTCATTCTACGGCATAATTACCTCCTTCTTTTTTGAGTAATAATTTTGGCAATGTTGATGATTTCCTCAAGCAACTTATTATGCAATTGCTGCTTTTTAAGTTCCTTTTGCAGGAGCTTTACCTCGTTTGGCAGTTCAGGATCTTTCATTCCGGTTTCTTTTTCCCGTTTGCGTTTCATATTTTCACGCCATGATGGTTTTCGTCCCTAGTATTCCAAAACCCAATCACAAATGCTGCGAAAAGGAATATCGTATTTTAATCCAAGTTCCCGATAAGTGTAGTTACCTGATAAATACTCGGCAACGATTTCTTCTTTTGTTTTTCTTTTTTGACTCATTTTTGTGCGAAATAAAGTTAACAATTCTGTCAACCTATTTCAGGACAAGTCAGGGCAGAACGGCGGGCAGTATTCTGTTCGCCCTGCACAAATTGTATTTAAGAACGCCATGAAAAAAGCTAAAATCAATAAAAAAATTGGCATCCATGGACTTCGCCATAGTTATGCAACTCATCTCATAGAATAGGGTACGGACATTCGTTTTGTGCAAGATCTTTTAGAGCACAACAACATCAAAACAACTATGAGTTACACTAACATTACCGACAATGCAAAAAGAAAAATCAAAAGCCCATTAGATAATCTTTAACAAACTTAAACATCTTAAAAATCTCATAAAATACCTCAGAACAAATACTTTAATTATTGATTTGCAATAATTATTCAGTATAAAATATAATTTATCTATATATTTATATATTGTCGAATTGCACACATAAAAAATATACGTAATAATTCAAGATAATTAAATCTATAAATGCTATTATTCTCCGAATAGTATATATATTATCTCATTCTTAGTGCCACATTTCTAACACTAACTATTCTTTGAATTTCGTCCTACATTATCATTTTCATTCCGCCTTGTTCATTATTTTTAAATCACTTTGCCGCTTTATGTCTTTTTTTACAAGGCATTTCGGATATGCCATAGTTTTTCTCTTTGCAACAGTGTGCTACGCTCAATCTGCCGCGGTGAGAGGGCGCATATCCGACGAGAATAAAAAGCCGCTTGCGGGAGCAACTATTGCCATAACTGCACTGAAAAAAGGCGTTTTCTCCGACAAAAACGGCTATTATGTTTTGCAGAATTTGACAAACGGAGTGCGAGTAACAATAGAATCGCGAATGATTGGCTATGAAACGGCCACGCGCGAAATCATGCTTGACAACGCAGAAATCACCATAAATTTTACATTGAAGTCCTGCGCTGTCAAGTCGCAGGGAATAGAGGTAACTAGCAGCCGTCGCATACAAGAGCAAAACGACACGCGCACAAGCGTTCTTACGGTTGATCCTCGTGAAGTTAAATTCAAAGCCGGCGCGGCCGAGGATGTGTTTCGCGCATTGCAAACTATGCCGGGCGTAACGACCCCAAGCGATTTTTCATCGCAGCTTATCGTGCGCGGGTCTGGTCCCGACCAGAATCTTATAGTAATGGATAATATCGAGATTTTTAATCCATATCGTCTTTATGGATTTGTCTCGATGTTCAATCCAGAAACTGTAAGCAGCGTCGAGTTTATTACAGGCGGATTTCCAGCGCGTTATTCCGACCGGCTCTCGGCAGTTCTCGACATTGCCAATCGCGAAGGAACAAAAGAACATGCATTTGCCGGAAAACTCAATATGAGTTTGACAAATGCTAATGTAATTGCAGAAGGATCTTTGACGGCATTGAACGGATCGTGGCTGCTTTCAACGCGGCGCACTTACTACGATCTCATTGCGGCACCGATAATAAAATCTACGGGCACGGCAGATGGCGACATTGCATTGCCTAATTTTCGCGATGCACAGCTGAAAATTGCTTTACAGCCATTCTCGCAGCATAAACTGACAATTATTGGCATTACAAGCCGCGACAATACCGAGCTAACCAGCGGTGTAAATCGCAGACAAGCCGACAGCATAAGCATTTACGATGCTTCATTCAACGATGTTATCGGTGGCACATGGACATATGCGCCATACAACAACTTCGTTGCAAACGTTACTTTGTCGTACTACAACAATCGTGGTGCAAATAATTTCGGCGGCACAGGAGGAAGCAGAAATATTGCCGGCGGCGACTTGTCGCACGAGGATTTTACGCGCTTACAAGATTCATTGCGCAAGGCAGGGCGCGATGTACCAACACTTTTCAGCATCGAGGGAAAAACAAGTTTCAATTTCAGCAAAGCAGCTTTGGCGACGAATATTGACTGGAAATTATCTGACGAGCATGCAATCGAAGTCGGTTTCGGCTATGATGATATTACAACCGGCGTAGATTTCGAGGTAAAATTCGATCCGCGGCTTCGGGCATTGCAGGCAGCCAATCCGCGCATGCCAAAATTGCCAGATGCATTCGGCTCAACGGTGCAATTCCCCCGCCTATGGAGCTTTGCGCAGGATAATATACGAATGGGAGCGCTTACCATTCAGCCGGGATTGCGCTATGATTTTTTCGGCGCATTACAAAGACAGTACATTTCACCGCGATTTTCTGCTTCGTATGCTGTTAATCCAATTACGACAATTCGTGCCGCATGGGGCGTCTATTATCAGTCGCCGGGCTATGAAAAGCTTTTCGACCGTCAATTATTTCTTGACTTGACTGTCGGTGAGAATCTTCGCGCCGAAAGCGCCACGCATTATATCGCAGGCATCGAACGCATGATTTCGGCGGAATGGCAAATACGAGCTGAGGCATACTACAAGTCGTTCAGTGATCTTATATTACAAGAGAAGCTGAAAGGATTGAACTACCGCGCCGATCCTATTCCGGGCACAGATCTCAAAAAACGCGAGGGCTGGACTGCGCCTGTAGCATATATAGGCGATTCGCTTACAAGCAAACCGGTAAACAATGCTTCGGGAGCTTCTTATGGTTTTGAAATTATGCTTCAGAAAATTGCGTCTGAAGGACAGAATACGCTCTATGGCTGGGCGTCATATTCATTCGGCGTTGCAAATCGTTGCCGCGACGGATTTGTAATCCCATTCAATTTCGACCGACGACACAACTTCAATATTGTTGGCGGCTGGAAAGTGTCCGATGATTTGGATATAAACTGCACTTGGACTTATGGGTCAGGTTTCCCATGGACGCAGCCAATAGGCATAAAACCTCGCATTGTAGAATATGTCGACTCAGCAACCGGACAAAAGACAGCGCAAATTGACGTGGATTGGCGCGGAGTAGTGTTCGATCTCAATCGCGGCGGCGACGAAAATTTCAATCGCGCGCGTCTGCCAGATTATCATCGTTTGGATGTTCGCGCAACGACTTATTCACATTGGTTTGGGCTTCAATGGAGCTTCTATTTGGACATAATCAATCTTTACAATCGCCGTAATATTATTTCTCGCAGTTTCTCAATTAATCGAGAAACATTAGCTTTAGAAATGCGTGAAACTGCCATGCTGCCTATTCTTCCGACAATTGGCTTCAGCGTTATTTTTTAATTGATTTATTTTGTCTGCAATAGGGCTATTTATTAACGGCTTGAGCATATTCGTGCGCATATCTGCGAATGGCGTTTGCAAGCGCTTCGGCTGTTTTTGCTTGGCCTTCGGACGAGGCAATAAATTTCTCATCGTTTTCGTTGGAAAGGAATGCTGACTCAAATAACACATTCGGCATGGAAGCGCCGACCAAAACCAAAAATCCGGCTTGCGACACGCCTCTCGATTTTAGATTCGTCAGCTTTTTCATCTCTTGCTGCACAATAGAGGCAAACAATTCGCTGAATTTCACAAATGCCGCCTGCGCCATTGTTGCCACAAT
Source organism: Chlorobiota bacterium (assembly GCA_039810485.1). GTDB lineage: Bacteria > Bacteroidota > Ignavibacteria > Kapaibacteriales > UBA961 > JADZAA01. The sequence continues at coordinate 24,842 of JBDHXA010000036.1, forward strand.
TACTTGCTCTTCAGACATAACTGTTTTATTGGTTTTTTTTTCAAATTTAATTGCTGCATTTTCACGCTCGGCAACGGCAATTGCTTCGGCATTTCGTCCCGGACGCAGGATGTACGTTTCAAAGCCGTTAGCGTGATGCGGCTTAGTCGGCATCGAGTTGCAGTGTATGCTCACAAACAGCTTGCCCTGCGCTTCATTAGCAATTTGACCGCGTCGGTCAAGAGCAATAAATGTATCTGTTGCTCTTGTTAGAACAACTTTTACATCGGGCATAATTTTACGGAGAAAATCGCGGGCTTTTAGAGCTATGGCCAATGTAATGTCTTTTTCGCGATGCCCGGAGATGCTTGCAGCTCCTTCGTCTGTGCCGCCATGTCCGGCGTCTAGCACAACCACGTTTAGTTTCCAAGCATCAGCAGGTGAAGCGGGCTTAGGAATTGCAGCTTTAGATTTTATTTCAGATTTTTTTTGCGGTGGCACTGTAATTTCAAGCGCAACCTTATGAGGCGTTACTCGCCTTGCTGAAACAGAGAGCGGCTTCTGTGTCAAGCGAATTCGATAGACAAGAATATCGCGGAATTTTTCCACGCGAACAGATTGAATAGGCGAAACATTGACTAAAGTTCCAAATTCGCGGACTGCGTTGTCCATGTCGCTAAATCGCATAATTATCTCATTGCCATCAATTTCCGGCTTTTGAAATGATTCGATGCTACGATTTGCAGTAAAGCGCAACTGAAGCGCGCTGTCTTTACGATAAGCAGTCAAACCTGTAATTGCAGCGATTTTTTGTTCTTCTTTTGCTTGTATTGCCGCCATTTCTCCATCAGATTCTTCCGGTTCGGATTCTGCAATCATGGCAGTTTTATCAATATCAGCAGGCAAAGCATATCGCCCGGGCTGTATTTGCTGATTCGCCTGAAGCTCAGAAACTTTCTTTTCTTTTTGATTAGAGACATTTGTTTTTTTATCTGTCGGCGCTGATGCTTCATTTTGACCGGTCATTTTCAATACAATTGCTTGATCAGTAATATTCACGGAATAAATATCAAGCGCCTGCAAAACGCGGAAAAACTGCGGCGCAGGAACTAATGCCTTGGTGTCTATCGAAATAACGGGCATATTCATCTGAGCGATGCGATCTTCGGCATGAGGCGAGCTTAATGCAACAAAAAATGACGAGGGCGAAAAGCGCAGGCGCTCTGTTTTGAACTGAATGATATATTCTGATTCTCGTGCTATGCTTCCGGGAAATAATGCTGCAAGCGACGAAAGAGTGCAATATTGCTGACCGTTGATAATAATAGTTTGCAGTCGAAGCGCATGGCCTGTCGGCATAGTTACTGATAATGTCGAATGTCGGAGCCCGCGTTGATCTGTGCCGAAGGTTGGCATAGACGCCGGCAGCGCGGAAAATTCTGCTGATGCAATGCTTATCAATGCAACTATAGAACAAACAGCAAAAAGCATTCGCAATGAGTTTGATGCTTGACGATGCAATGAGAATATGTGAAGATACGGCGTATAAAATCTTTGCATGTTGCAAAAATACGATTTTTATAGGCGGCATCTTTGCCCAAAGCGTTGAATACAACACCAATCTTGCCAAATGTATATTGGCGATTAGGGATATAAGCCGAAGAAATCACAATTAACAGATCAATTGAATTATTTATAGTTTTCTAAGCAGTTCCATCTGTAAATATATCATTGTTTTACTTGCATTATATTTGATATTATTGAAAATATCAACATTTGCTCATCATTCTTTATTAAATGACAGTTGTAATGATTGGCACACTGCAGTAAATATATCCGAAAATAAATAATAATGCCTTGCTAACAAACTAAATAGTGTCAGCAAGGCATTGGTCGTATTTTACGATGTTTTACTGTTTGGGCTGAGATTGTATAGAAAGAATATACCGTCGAATTGATTGAGTTTGTTCAGCATTGGTTTTGGCTTTTTTACTCATGACAACCAAAGAGCTGTCCCATTGCGACGGCGAATAACTATGCGGCTCGTAAAGAGAATGGCAGCCGGAGCATTTTGAAATATAAAGATCGCGACCTTGCAAAAGCGAAATAGAGTCAGCGTCGGGCCATTCATGCCTCGCCCATTGAATATGCCTCAGTTCCGGCATAGGAAGAGCGCTAGCGCAGCCGAGCAAACCAATACAAAATATCTTCAATAATATATGGAGCTTGTTTTTCATAGATGGAAAGCAAATAAAAGTCGTGCTTCAATTTTTTCATGTTCATCTAAATCTAAGCCGCCATGGCCATGAAGATTGGCAACCTGCGGCATTACAGTTAGCACTGTCCACCATTCTTCAGCAGAATACGACAAAGAAGGTCCGAAAAATACAGCAGAATGCTCCATTACGCCATCAACTATTTCATTATGATTTTTTGCCTCGACACCGGCTGTAAAATGCGGCGTGATAAAATAGGTGGCTCCAAAGCAAATCTGCGGCGTTATTTCCGTTTCGGATATCGTGCTGCCGTCTTTAATATTGCTTTTGGTTTCTGCCTCATACACGCCGTTGAACGCAAAAAGAAAGTCGCCAACTTTCTTATCAAGAATAATTTTGCCTTCAATTTCAGTTTTATTCAGCCCGAGAGTTAATTCTGCGTACAATGCCATTCCGACGGGATTTGCCACAGGATCAAGAAGCTTATATTTCCATTCGCCAGAAATCGAAGGCGATGATTCGGTTGCGAGCGTTCCGCCCGGCTCTCCTTTTTTTGTGTCGAATAATTTATAAGAATTATTCAGATATAGAGCGCCCATAAAATTATCAGTTATGCCAAATTCATATTCGATTCGTTGGTCAAACCGGCGGTAATAGTAATTGCGACCAGTCCGATACGTATTCCAAATCTCAATTTCACGCGCTCCTTTGGGAAGCACTCCAGATTCGTACACATTGCTGAAACGCCGTTCGTTGGCCTGAGCAGATTCGATGCTCAAAAATGCAAAAAGCAAAGCTATAATTGTAAAACGCATCATAGAAAATAATAATAAAATGATAAAACTTATTTGGACTTATTCCAAATATAAGAGATTTTTCAATTTTAGCATTCATTGGCCGTTTTGCAAAGTCGCAAATCAACGTTGAACACATCGTTTCATATATGTTACAAACTTTGTAGACAAAACTATTTGCCTATATGGAAAAGCTGCGTATGTTTATGCGTATTCGCGATAGTAAACTCAACGCAAATCTGCCAGCGCGTTTGCATTCATATTTTGAACTCAACGAAAAACAAACTGCTAACAAAAGCAACTTGTCCCGGCAGCATTCACTTTCCTAAGTAATTTTATAAATTGAGCCTACTCTGAAAAAGTATTTTATAAAAATTGCAGATAAAAGATTCGTTGTTTTTCAAAAAAACATCTCTTTAAGAGCTAAAATGTCTTTATTTGCTGTTTTTCACTTAAAAATGAGTAAAAAATGTACTTTTTTTTACCATGTTTTCTTTGATTTGAAATATTGATCGACTTTTCGGAGTGGGCTCAACCATATATGTCAACAAAATTTTTTACTAACAACGAAGACAATACATTAATCAACAAGTTTGAAGGGGTTTTTACATACAATCCAAATATACAATACTTTGACGCTTTAGTAGGCTACTTTCGGGCATCAGGCTATTTCCGCATCAGACCATTATTGGACAAAGTTCCTCACATAAGAATTTTGGTAGGCATTAACATTGACAAGATGCTTGCAGATGCTCAAAAAGAAGGACTTAAATTTTTCAAAAACCACGAAAAGACCAAAGAAGATTTCATCAAGAAAATTCAGGAAGACATTGAAAAAGCCAATTATGACAAAGACACCGAAACTGGCATTTTGCAATTCATTGACGACTTGATTGAAAAGAAAATTCAAATCAAAGCTCATCCCGAAAAAAAGATTCACGCCAAAGTTTACATTTTACGACCAGAGCCATTTAACCAACATACTCCTGCGACAGCAATTATAGGTTCATCAAACTTGACAGACGCTGGACTTGGTGGCGGTAATTTCTACAATTACGAATTCAATGTTCAGTTAACTGAATATCCTGATGTAAAATTTGTAACAGACGAATTTGAGAAACTGTGGGCTGAATCGGTGGACATTCTGCCAGTTGACATTCAGAATATCAAAAAGGAAACATATCTGAACGAAGAAATAACACCTTTTGAACTTTACATTAAACTGCTGACAGAATACTTCGGAAAAAACATTGACTACGACCCCGACTCAATGGGCGACTTGCCACAAAACTTCAAAAAGCTTTCTTATCAAGTTGATGCAGTAAACGAAGGTTTCAATATACTTTTAAAACACAACGGCTTTTTGTTGGCTGACGTTGTGGGTTTAGGAAAAACCATAATTGCTGCAATGGTGGCAAAGAAGTTTTTAATGCAAAATGGTAGAGACAACACCAAAATATTAATCGTTTATCCGCCAGCAGTTGAGAAAAACTGGAAAAACACTTTCAAAGATTTTCAACTCGATAAATACACCAAGTTCATTACCAACGGCAGCCTTGAAAAAATTCTTGAAGGACATCAAGATTATTGGAACGGCGGATTCAACACTGAAGTGCAACACTTTTGTAATTATCAGTAAATACTTGAATTGGAGTTTTCCATCCAAGTATTTTCCTTGGACGGTTGTCTATGCGTCTCATTGCCTCTGTAAGTTCATCATCTTCTACTGATAGAAACTCTCGCTTTTTAGGGAAATACTGTCTGATTAGTCCATTGGCATTCTCGTTTGTTTCGCGCTCCCAAGAGTGATATGGATGGCAAAAATATGTTTCGGCTGATAATGATTTCGATATGGTTTCATGATTGCTAAACTCTTTGCCGTTATCAAATGTCAGTGTGCGAACATGCTGTTTGTACGGCAAAAGCAAGTCAATAATGGCTGATGTAACGACCTCAGATGCTTTGCTTGCAACAGATGCTATAAGCGTTATGCGACTCTTGCGTTCGACTAAGCTGACTAACGCTCCCTTGTGGGATTTGCCGATAATTGTGTCTGCCTCCCAATGCCCAAATTCTTTGCGATTCTCAACCGAATCTGGACGCTCTTCTATGCTCTTGCGGTTCGGTATATGACCGCGCAAGTCCTTGCTATTGCCTCGCTTTCGGTATTTCTTG
>JBDHXA010000037.1:0-29435 GCA_039810485.1 Chlorobiota bacterium
TCGCTGGGTTGTTGCACTATGACACTTAACCCAACTTTTTATTTATTTTATCCGTTGCACTTCACTATTGAATCTGCAAAGTAAAAAATTACAGCAATTAGCTGGATATAATTGTGTATAACTATATTTGTTCTTATTGCCTGATTTGTTTTAAATCTGTCTCAGCATGAGCTCCCAATAATAAAAGCTGCACTTCAGCGCCTACGAGTAATACTGCATTTGCCAGATGCAGAACTTGTGCATATACAGGCAGTTCCGCATAATCTAATACTGCTCCGATAAGCATTTGAATGCCAATTAAAAGCAATATCACTCCAATAGATCGAATATATATTATCGGTGCTCGAAGTTTTTGCACTTTTACAAAAGACCATATAACTGCTAGCAGCAGCAACCACGAAAAACTCCGATGAATATCATGCAGCGCACGTGTATGGTTAATCAATTCATTCCTTTGTAATTCAGCCGTAGCTTTCATTGTCTCATCAAAAATATCTCGCACTTGCGCACCCAATAGTAATTGAAGTATAGTAAGAGAAAGAAATGTTACAGATGAAAAGATCAAAATCCGTTTTAACTTTACCGAAATTGATGCTGCTGTTGATTCATTCGCAGTAAATCGCATATAAATTAACAAGCAAAAAATAAATAGCGCACAGAAAAAATGTAAAGAAATATAAAAAGCGCTATTGTTATGATGCAATGCCGTGAAGCCTATAATAGATTCAATAATTACCATTAAGACTGCTAAAATGCCGTAAAGCTTAGCTGTAATTTGATCCCGAAATATCTGAAACGATCGCAGTGTGATAATTACAATAAAAATGCTTGTAACAATTCCAAATAAATGATGAAAATATCCTAGCCATAGTTTAACAAGAATATTCGGAATTGCCTGTAAATTCTTGTGAATATGCGAAATGTCAATCGGCGGCAGCCAATTACCGAAACAAAGCGGAAAGTCAAGCCATAGAAAACTGGCGTTGATAGAATGTGATGCGCTCCCTAAGATCATTGAGAAGAAAACTGAAATTAAAGCAGCTAATGTTAATCTTCGAAATTTATCTGTGTCTGTCATGAACATATATTGTGATAATTGACCTGAATAAATCATCTAACATCGCGCCAAATAATCTCATTCGAGAGCAGCACATCTAATAGTGTTTGCTTTCTAGTAAAAGATATTTTGCTGTTGAGCATATAAAAAAAACAAAATGAACTGCATTTTCAAAAATGAAAGACGAAAATGAAGGCAAAACCGATATTTTATAAAACAAAAAAAGCCCCGAGAAACGGGGCTTTTGTGGTGAATAATTTCACACAGCATTCAATATTTATTTTGTGTTAGTGGTGGCAGGGAGATTTACCTGTTGTTTCCCATTCTGTCCATTTAGCTAATTGGTCAGGAGTGAGTATAGATTTGATATTGTTAAACAGAGCCGTTTGGCAATCTTTAGCCGCTGCCATCATAAGCTTTTGAGCGTCTTCGAGAGCTGTGCGAAATGATTTGCCTAATTTTTGCAATTCCGCACGAGCATCATCTTTAGTCATAGAGCCGCCTTTTACGGCATCGCGAATTGTCTTAACCGATTCTCTGTATTGATTGTTCAATTCTTTGAAACTATTAAAGAATGTTGCCTGCGCTGTTTGCATGCAATCTCGGCTTGACTTCAGGAAACCATCAACTTGCGCCTTCTGGTCTGCTGTCAGGTCAAGACAGCGGATGATAGAGCTTAAATTCTTCTTGTCGTGATGGCCGTGCATCATCGAAGCATTTCCGTTGGAAGAGTTCTGCAATTCGTCGGTAGTATAAGAAACTCCGTTGTATGAATTTTCAGCAACGTATTGGTCAAAGGGCGGAGCTGTAGAAATGACAATAGATGAAATCTCATCGTCAGTGGTGGATGTTGTGGCGACAGGCGCATCGGTTTTAGAGCAAGAAGCAAAACCGATTGTAACTACGGCAAATGCTGCCAAAAGTGCATTTTTCATGGCAAATCTCCAATAAATGGTGAAAGTGAAAAAACAAACTGCTAAAAACAAGAATTATTGTATTAATTTGCTTGCAGTTATTTTCAATTTGATTATCAAGGTTAAGTTTTGTTCAATTTCAGCGCTGACAGTATCAATAATTCAACATCAGGCAAAAGCGTTACAATTTGAGGTAAAAATTAAGGATGAATATTCTGTAATTATCAGGCAAGGACAATAAAAAACGGCATAACATCTTGTGTTATGCCGTGATTATCAACAACTTATGCCAAATTGATTACTTATCGGCAAATTCAAATTCACCAATGTCAATCACTTCTCTTTTTTCGGATAATCGCATTGTTGTTTCTTTTACTTCTTCGCTCCCGGTGGCATAGTGAGTAAATAACTGGACTTGAACAGTAGTTGGTCCCATAATTTTTTGACTTGTAGAGCCATAATAATTTACTTGTACTAAATATTTGCCATTAACGGCTTTTTTTAAGAGAAATTCTTCCGGACCGTATCCTCCGGTCAAATCGCGAGACAGATGCCCTCCAATGCGAGTATCGCGACGTCCGTAAAAGCATTTTACTCCCAAAGGATCGGTAACCCACAAATCCATATCACAATTATCGGCATCCCATGTAAGAACGACGCGCATATCCACAGGCATTGCTTCGAGCAGACGTTTATCATATTTAGCGATATTAACGTTCTTTCCAAATGCAGCTATTATATGATTTAACTCGCCAATTGCTATCAGTTCAATTTCCATAAAGCGAGAGTCCCATGAGTGTGTGATAAGATGATACAACAAATCAGCCGCTTCCTGCGGTTTTTTATCACTAGAGAGAGCTAGAGCCAAATCTCTATATGACTGCGGCTCCTCCTTGCGCATTTCCAATACATCGCGGAAAATGCTTGCGGCTAATTTGTAATGGCCAAGCTGAGCAAGACGTTGGCCAAGCGTCCGAAGTATTTGCGGGCTTTCGAGATTAATTTCTGCAATATTGGACAGTATTCTAAGCGCAAAATCCTTTTTATCATTTTTTATGAAAAAATCAGCAGCGTCTAAATAAAATCCAACCGCATCGCCATATTCATTTTTTAAATCTAAATACACTTCATATTGCCTTGGTCGTGATGCCTGCTCAAGACGAAGCATATAGGGCGTCTTCGGATCCCAAGCAGCCATATTTATGGAGGAAGCTGAGGATGTTGAAAATGATGCTACGGCAGATTTTCCCATTGCAACGCCTTGCCCACTTGCCATAGAACTTGGAGCTACAAAACTCAATATTTCTCCGCGTGAGCGATCAGAGTGTTGGAACATGGGCTGAAGTGCAGATGCTTCTTCTTCATAAAATTCGTCTCTATCATGGCCTCTTAATCGTTGATTCTGCGATCTAGTATTGATTAACGCTTCTTCAGTGACGCTAATTTTACGAATTTCATTATTGTACCAATTCTGCCGCTTTTTGAACATTGAAAGAACCGACTCAAAATGAATTGAATCTGTATTTCTCGCTTCTTCTTTTTTTTGTGATTTTAATTGCGCAAACGCTTCTTTTAATTCTGCCGGCGGCATAATGTCGTATTTAACATAATCTTCAATTCTGTCGAGCACTATGAGCGAAGTATTGCGGGTAACGATTGAAAATTCTTTGCCAAGACGCGATATTTCTTGCTTGTTTTTTGCGTATTCCATATCAAGTTCGGCAATTTTTTTTGCAGCATGAAGCGAACCGAGAAAGTCAGCTTTTGCTGTATGCTTGTCGCTTGAAACATTAATTATTTTGGTAAATTCTTCTCGTCCGCCGTAGCCATAATGCAGAGTTAAAGAAACCGTATTGCCAATAATAATTCCCGAAATTCCAACGCCGCCTGATAATATAGGCGTCGGAATGGCAGGAGAAATGTCAGTGGCAGAGGCAGAAGTTACGGAAAGCAGAGTAAGCGGATAATTAACAAGAAAATCAAGCGCTTCATGCGGTTCGGCTGAAAGAAGATTAATGTATGCTCCGCCGTTTTTTTGTGAAATATAACGCAAATATGAGTTTTCTGAATCGCCCGATGAATTTATAGCATAAATAGGCGCTTTTCCAAGAGTAATTTCCTTCCCTCCAAAATTTCCGATACCATCAGAGAACAATAAAACTTCATTATCATGATATTGATTCAAATTCAAAGAAGCAAAATTTGTTGCTCCATCGAAGGGCAGCTCGTTCAAATACTTAGTTAAATTATAGCTTTTGCCGTCAATTATCGAGAATTTTTGTCCTGTTTCAGTTGTGTTTCGCAAGATTACTGTTTGTACAACGCAATTGCCAATTTTACTCAAATATAAGTTGAGCAGGTCTAGCTCCTTATCTACCTGACGATTTGCTCCAGAGCCCGAAGCATCCCAAATTAATGTTATCGAGTGCGGCAATGGTTTGGGTTTAAGCTTCTCATCATTAGTGGAAAACACATAAAAGTATTTTTTTCCTTGTTGATTTGCTACGAAAATATTGTCGTCAGATGCAGGCAGCGAAAATGAAAAAGGTTTTGAAAGCGTATAATTAGTTCTGTGAATACTCAATGCAAATCCATTATCATCAGGAATAAATGCTTCGCCGGTTAATGGCTCTTCAATTATAGGCTGATTATTTCCGGCAACTTCTGCGCGAAGCGTATAACTCAAAACTGACCTCTTAAAAGTAAAAGGAAGAACGTATTGCGCATGGTCATTAAACGTCGGAAGCTCTTGGTCGTAGCCAAAAATTACAGTTTTCACACCATTTGCAGGAATTGGATAAACTCGCGTGCGAAATGAATTGCCTCTTGTCATTTCAACCAATCCAGGATCAATTTTTTTTCGAACAGTAGTTTCAAATGCAACGCGACCCAGCTCTTTTTCTACCGGAACTGCTTCGCGTATTTTGCCGTTTACATCCATCGCAAATCTGCGAATTGTTTGCCCTTCGTCGAGCGGCACATTTAGCTCGCCTTCCAAAACGGCGTTGTTATCATTTCTGAAAACCATTGTGAGTGTGGTTCGCGCAATATTTCCCAGAATATTTATATGAACGTCGAAGGAATCAATTGCCAGAGGCGCTGTGCGATCGTTGTTTAAACGGGCAATGATTTCAGGGGCTGGAAGCGACCTTTGATATTGCGAAGGAGGTTCCAATTTTTGTAACGCTTTGCTTGTTGATGTGCTGTCTTGCTGTTTTACAAAAAACTTGGCAAAGAGCACGTCTTTGTTTGCAGCTTGCAGAATAAATATTCCTGAAATGCTAATGACTAATGCAAATGCAAAAAATTTCTTTGTGCTCATTGTATAATTCCTTTTTATACAAAATGATTAAATAATTGTTTATCGAGTTACCATTAAACGTTGAAAAGCTGTTTGACCTTCTTCTGATTGAACGCCAACGATATACATTCCTGATTGCAATTCGCCAAAATTCATAGGAATAGTTTGTTCGCCTTGGCTAAATTGAAAATTGCCGAAATCAAGAATCTTTCTTCCTGCAATGTCAAAAAGAGAGAGAGACAGAGAAGCCGTGCCCCGCACATCAATGATAGCAGAACATGAGCCGTTTGCTGCGGGATTTGGAGCAATGCTTTTGAAATCAAAATATATTTTGTTGTCAGTATTGGTTTGTGTGTAAGCAATGCTGTCTGCATTTGTATCCGCATTATGAATTTCATTGCGATAAACTTTTGGAAGAGCATCAAGAAACTCTGGTGTAGGCACATACCATAAAGAAACTATCGTGGCAGCAGCATTTGCGCTTCCAAGCCGAAATCTAACGCCTATGAGATTATCTGGAGTTGTAAAGTATCGAATTGCTTCAGGCGAATATTCTGATTTGTTAGTTCTGGCGGCTTCGTAATGCGCCTTTGAGCGAAAGTATGAAGCAGATCCGCCATCATATTCAATCACAGTAAATACCGGTTGAAATTTGGAAGGCATTTCTTTCTTATGTCGGCCAACAGTAAGAAATTGAATCACATTTGGTGTAATAACAGTTTTTTTTGCAGAAGTAAAGCGCGATGCAGCCGGTTCGACAAAATATGCGTGATCGGCTTGTGCAACGATGCCTATGGCACGCAGTTGATCAGAGCTAAGCTCGCACATTTTAGTCGGTTTGGGAGAGAAGTTCTGTGCAGAAAGAATTGTTGCAGCGCATAATAAAATATATGCAAGCATTAATTTCATAATTTACTCCAATTAATATACACTTGTTATCAATTATAGATAAAAGAGAATGTCAATCGTTATAAAGTTACTTTTTTATATGAAAAAAAATGAGAATCTATGTAGAAATGCAAAAAGCCGTTGTAACAACGGCTTTTATTATTGTAGAAAGAATTTTTTAGCTAAACTTATTCTTCCATTATTTCCTTTTCCTTCTTTTCCAAAACTGCGTCAATATCTTTGACATACCGATCTGTAAGTTTTTGAATGTCTTCTTCGCCGCGCTTGCGGTCGTCTTCGGAAAAATGTTCTTTCTTTTCTGCTGTTTTGAGCGCTTCGATATTATCTCGTCGCACATTGCGCACAGCAATTTTACCTTCTTCGCCGATTTTTCGACACATTTTCACTAAATCTTTGCGGCGTTCTTCGGTAAGAGGTGGTATTGGAATACGAATTACAGAACCATCATTATTGGGGTTAAGTCCCAAATCAGATGCAAGTATGGCACGCTCGATTGCTGAAAGAGTGGTTTTATCCCACGGCTGTATGAGTATAGTTCGAGCATCCGGTGTAGAAATTGCGCCAACTTGTCCGAGCGGCGTCGGCGAACCGAAATACTCGATTTTGATATTCTCGACTATTGCACCGGATGCTCTGCCGGTGCGTATTTTTAGCAGTTGCGACTGAATGCTTTCAACAGCTTTGGTCATAGAAGATCGCGAACGTTCGATGATGTCTGGAATAGGCATGATAGTCGTTATATTGTGAATAAAATATTTATGAAACAATCGTTGCTATTTCTGCGCCTTCAAGAAGGCGGCATAAATTGCCTTTTTGTATCATGTCGAAGACCATTATGGGTAATTTGTTCTCTTGGCAAAGAGCTATTGCAGTTGCATCCATTACTTTGAGTTCTTTCGCAAGCACTTCATGATATGAAATCGCGTTAAAGCGGGTTGCATTGGAATTCTTTTCGGGATCGGAGTCGTAAACCCCGTCCACGCGAGTTCCTTTGATAATAACTTCTGCTTCGATTTCAATTGCCCGCAATGCGGCAGCAGTGTCTGTTGTGAAATATGGATTGCCTGTGCCGGCACCAAAAATAACTACTCGATTTTTCTCTAAATGGCGAATAGATCGTCTGCGAATAAACGGCTCTGCGATTTGCTGCATTTGAATGGCAGTTTGCAGCCGAGTCGGCACGCCTATTTTTTCAAGAGCATTTTGAAAAGCAATGGAGTTAATCACTGTTGCTAGCATGCCCATATAATCGCCGGAAACTTTGTCGATGCCTTGCGCGGCCGCCTGCACACCGCGAAAAATATTTCCGCCGCCGATTACAAGCCCTATTTGAACGCCTAATTTGTGAGCTTCAGCTACATCTTCGGCAAAGCGCTGTAGCATATCAGGATTGATGCCGAATGCCTGATCTCCCATAAGGGATTCGCCGCTAAGTTTGAGCAGTACTCTACGGAAGCGTGTTTTTTTTTGCATGCGCGCTTATCAAAAATGGCACAACAATCATCGTACAGAACAACGGCAACGCACCTATGTAATTACTGGAGCGTTGCCGTACTATTCATTTTTGAAATCCTATGGTTATTTTCACAGGCGATGATTTATGAATTTTCACCTAAAAGGTAGCGGTAGAAACGAGTTATTGTTGTTTCGACGCCTGTTTCACGAGAAAGATCTTTTAGAACGTCTGTAATTGTTTTATTTCCGTCTTTTACGAATGTTTGTTCGACAAGACATTGTTCTTGATAGAATTTTTCAAGGCGTCCTTGTGCTATGCGCTCGGCAATTTCAGGTTTTTTGCCTTCTTGTATTGCCTGCTCTTTATAAATTTCAATTTCTTTTTTTATAGCAGCATCGTCTACAACGGAACGATTGATGTAGCTGGGATTCATAGCTGCAATTTGCATCGCTATATCGCGAACAATTGCTTTTGCCTTGTCGTTGAGATTATGAGCATTAACTTCTATCAAAACGGCAAGTTTGCTTCCGGGATGGATGTAGGCAGCTATTTGTCCGTTTCCTGCAAGGCGCTCAAACCGGCGGATTCCTATTTTTTCGCTGAATTTTGCCAGAATTTCATTATAGAGATCAGCTATTGTCTTATCGCCAATGTTCAGCGTCATTAATTCGTCGCTTGATGCGACATTATACGTTAATAGTTGTGCGGCGACAGTATCTACAAACGATGCGAACTCATCATTGCGCGCAACGAAATCGGTCTCGCAATTTACTTCTACGATGATGGCAGTCGAGTTGTCGTCAGAAGTTTTGGCAACAATTATCCCTTCGTTTGCTGAGCGGTCAGCACGTTTGCCGACAGCCGCAGCTCCTCGTTTGCGTAATTCCTCAATTGCAACATTCACATCGCCATTAGCTTCATCAAGCGCCTTTTTACAATCAGCCATGCCTGCTCCGGTTTTTTCACGGAGATCTTTGACCATTTGGGGCGTAATATTTGACATTTTGTCCTTTACTTTCTACTTCGTTAGATAATTTAATTCAATGTAATTACTCTGCTGCTGGATTTTCTACAGCAGATGGCGTCTCGGATACTATCGCCGATACAGCCGATTCATTCTCGGGTTTTGCAGCGCTATTAGAGTGTTGCCGAATTCGCTGATCGCCATGGTCATTGCGGCGCGGTCCGCGTCGCTCGCCGCGTGGTTGATCGTTTTGATCATCGCGTCGGCGGCTTCTCATACGACGGCGAACTTTGTCATCGCCTTCATTTGCATTGCCTTCTTGCTCTTTGGCTGCTCGTTCACTAGATGCGCCAAATTCAGCGGCTCGAGCGCGATAGACCTCGCGACCTTCAATAATTGCTTCGCCCATCGTTTTAGCAAAAAGCTCGATAGCGCGTACAGAGTCGTCGTTTGCAGGAATGGGGAAGTCGACAATGTCAGGATCGCAGTTGGTGTCAACGATGGCAATAACGGGAATCCCCAGTGTTTTTGCTTCTTTGATTGCGATATGTTCTTTTTTAATATCTACAATAAAAAGTGCGCCGGGCAAGCGCATCATATCTTCAATGCCGCCAAATATCTTGCGTAGGCGATCGCGTTCGCGCGATTTCAGCAAGCGTTCCTTCTTTGTAATCTTGTCGAATGTGCCGTCGGTCTCCATTTTGTCAATCGCCGTTAGCTGCTTTATGCTTTTGCGAATTGTAGCAAAGTTAGTTAACATACCGCCCAACCAGCGCTCGGTTACATAATTAGTGCCGGCGCTCTTTGCATTGGATTGCATTGGAGATTTTGCCTGATTTTTAGTGCCGACAAACAAAATGGTTTTGCCTTGTGCTGCCAGATCGTAAACAGCATCACGGGCTATGTCAACGAGAATTTGTGTTTTACGAAGGTCAATAATATGTACGCCATTTCGTTCGCCGAAAATAAACTTGCGCATTTTCGGATTCCAACGGCGTGTCAAGTGGCCAAAATGCGCACCTGACTCAAGAAGCTGCTCAATTTCGAGGTAAGCCATAGGAGTAATAAATTATTGTGTTAAAAAAACTTCTGCCTCGTTCATCTTGCACGTTCAACGATTTAGCTCGCCACACACGTACAATCCCGAAGCATGATTGTTAAATTGATGTGAATGTCGCCCAATAAAAAATCGGACAAACATACAATAATGACGCTTATCGTTTCGAGAATTGGAAACGTTTGCGCGCTTTCTTTTGACCATACTTTTTACGCTCTACCATACGTGGATCGCGTGTCATCAGCCCTGCCGAGTGTAATGCGCTTTTAGCTGAAGCATCAAATTCTACTAATGCACGGGCAACGCCAAGTCGTACAGCACCGGCTTGTCCGCTTTTCCCACCGCCATTAACTTTGATGATTAAGTCAAACTTACCTTCATTTTGTGTAAGCTCGAAGGCGCGAAGAGCATCGCGGCGATATGTTTCAACCGGAAAGTAGACATCCATAGGCACTCCGTTAACCGTTACAGCGCCTGTTCCGAGAGTCATGCGGACTTGTGCCACTGCGGTTTTGCGTCGTCCGGTTGCAGCAAGATTGTTCATAGAGAAGCATTCTCCGAGTTAAGAAATATAAAAATTAAAAAAGTTATGCCGAATGAGGCAGTTCAAAAGGCTTGGGTGACTGAGCAATATGAGGATGCTCGCTGCCGCCATATACTTTGAGTTTTTTTCCAATGCGTCTGCCTAATGAATTTTTAGGTAGCATGCCTTTTACAGCAAGCTCAATTACTTCGTCCGGCTTATTAGCTACAAGATTTTTGAAAGAGCGAAAGCGCGCTCCTCCTGGATAGCCGGTATAATGAAAATATTCTTTCTGATCGTTACGTTTGCCTGTTACTTTTATCTGCGAGGCATTTATAACAATAACAAAGTCGCCGCAATCAATATGCGGTGTGTAAAGAGGTTTGTGCTTGCCGCGCAATAGTGTTGCAACCTGAGTTGCTACACGACCTAAAGTTTTTCCGGCTGCATCAACCACCCACCATGACCGCTGAACATCTACTTCGCGCGCCGACTTTGTAATCTTTGTGGAAGGTATCACGTGTTTCTCCTGATACTGTTTTTTATTAGCATAAAGATATTATAGCCCGCAAAATTACAAAGTTTTTGGCATAGTTCGATAAATATTGTTCGCAAATCTTAAATTATGTGATTTCGAGGCAGAAAAATATCAGTTTAGAAGTTGTTGATCTGTTGTGTCCTATGTTATTCGGCATAATAGAATTTTAATGGCATCAAGTTACATTGCCGAAGTAATAAAGTATGTTAATTTCAAATCTGTTAAAGTTGATATCTACTCTTACTTTTGCAGTCACAAATTGAATCTTGCCATTCATGTTTTTGTGCTTTTCGCTTGATGTGTTCGCCGCTATTACGTTGAATCGTCCTAAAAAAGTATACTGCTTCAAGATTAAATCCTGCTATTAGTTTACATCTGACGTTGCGCAAAATCTAACAGATAGGCGTCAATAAGAGCGTTATTCATTCATAATTCTGAGGAGTGTATGAATAAGGAATTACTTGATCTTTACTCAGATTACTTAATCAGTTAGTTTAGCTGCACAACAGCAACCGGCTTGTCGAATCTGTTGCGAGGCAATATCAGCCACGATATGTATCGTCCTGAAAAAAGTTGACACTTTTTGGTTCAAAATCCTATTACAAGTTTACACATTTTTCAGTAATCCTAAATAAGGTTTACATTTGCATTGTAGACTAAACGGAATCAAGCTCTGCTGGAGAGCAACTTGCTAGGGATACATCTCCGGGTGACGGAATAAAACGTCTTTCATAGCCAAGTGTAGCAGCTTGGCTTTTTTATTCTTGAACCCTTCATGCCTGAAAAAACTCATTCTACGACATAATTACCTCCTTCTTTTTTGAGTAATAATTTTTCCATCTTCGTTTTAATTCTCCTTCTCTAAGATAAGCCTCAACAGGGGTTAATATATCAATACTGCTATGCGGTCTTTGATAATTGTATATGCTGATTGCCGCTGCAATAGCTTGTTTTGCTTCCGGATAACTGATGTATATTTTCTCTAATAATTCATCTTTCAAAATACCGTTTACCCTTTCTGCAATTGCATTTTCTAAAGGGTCACCACTTTGAGTCATGCTGATTTTGACAAAGTGTTTGTCAAGTATTGCAACATAATCGGCACAGCAGTATTGACTTCCTCTATCAGAATGATGAATTAGTCTTCCCAGTTGCGGATTATTTTTTAAAGCCTTATGCAATGCTTTTATACAGCCATCTGCCGATAGTGTTTCTGATAAGTAAAAGCCTACTATCTTTCGGCTGTAGGCATCCGTAATCAGTGATAAATAAGCAAAATTGTCTTTCAACGTGATGTAAGTAATATCGCTTACCCAAAGTTGATTGGGAGCAGTTGGAATAAAGTCAACTATCAGGTTCGGGTACTTTCGCATCTAGTGATCAGAGAACGTTGTAACCGGAACTCTGCGTTTTCTTTTCCTTACCAAAAGTTTATGACTTGCAAGCAAATCAAACATGGCATCTCTGCCAATCTCAATATGGTGTTCTCTCATAAATTCTTCCATTTTAAACAACAGTTTTCTTGTTCCTAATCGCTTTAACGTTTTTCTGATTCTCAATACTTCCTGAAGAATTAAATCATGCTGCAATGCTTCTTTTTCTGACTGTTTGACGAACTTATAAAAGGCTTGCCGACTATAACCAAGCAATGAGCAAAGCGTTTGTATGCTTCGGCTTTCGCTTTGCCCTATATTCACTATCGCTTGGTGCCAGACTTTTTTCGCAAGTCAACTCCCGTATATTCTTCCGAAAGTTTTAGCATTTCCTCCAGTAACTCACTCTTGAGTTGACTTCTGCGTAAGGCATCTTGCAATAATTTTACATCCTTTGGTAATTCCGGTTCTGGTGTTTTGCCCGCTATTTCCAATTTTCGACGTTTTTTTCTTCCCAACTTGGTTTTCTGCCCTGATATTCCATTACCCAATCGCAAATGCTTCTGCTTGGTACTCCGTATTTAGCTTCTAACGCCCTATATGTTATAGTTCCGGTTAGATACTCGGCTACGATGGCCTCTTTACTGATGTTTTCTTGTCCATTTTCTTTTTTGTGCAGTGTTAAATTTAGACTATTTGTGTAAACCTATATCAGGACAAGTCATTACAATTGTCCACCAACTCCTTTAAACTTCTCTACAAACAAAACTAACTTTTGAAATACACTTTGTTTCTTAGTTAAATACTGCGGATTAAGCGGACTCATTTTGGGTAAAAGGGCATTCAATTCTGTTCCGTTATCGCTGGCATATTCTTTTTTGAGCGAAGATTGAATGTAACGTTTGGCTTCTATTTCGTTCAATGTTTCTTCGGCAATTAACTCTTCTACTTCAATCTTTTGTTGCTTTTGAGCATAGGTAAAAAAGGCTTCGATGATAGAGGCTTTGTCTTTAATTTCCTCTAAATTAGTTTTATTAATAAAATCCACCACCAAACTTTCTTTGGCTCTATTGCCTATGCTGGAGCGGATAATTCTACGAACTTCTTCAATCAAACTGGCTTTGTCTTTGTGTTTTTTGCTGTTTTCTAACAACAATTCCAAAATGTAATCCAAGTTAATTTCTTGCGATTTCAATAAATCCACTTCAAAAACTACATCGTCCCAATCTACGGTGGATTCTTCTTTCTCTTTGTTGTTTCTTTCTCGTTTCAACCATTCTCGAATGTCGTTGTAGGTGGAACGGTAGTCTTGAACAGTTCTTTCGGGCAATAACTGAACACCGTGCATACTTGCAAATTCTTCATCGCTCACAAAATGCGTTTCTTTGAATGTTTCAACAGCTTTAGCATCGTTTAAATCAATATTTTGCAAGGCTTTGAGCTGCGAAAATTCATCGTAATTTTGCAAGATGTTTTCTATTTTCAAATATTCTCCGAAGAGCTTAGAAAATTCTTTTTTGTCTTTTTCGGTAGCTATTTCGCTAGGTTCGGGGAATTTGTTTTTTAATTCTCCCACTATTTCCACATAGCCTCGGCGTGCCTCACCGGTGGAAATATCTTTGAAACCTTCCAAATATTCTTTGTAGCTTTTTTCCAGCACCACATTTTTGGTGTTGGCATCGCCAAAAAGGGTAATGGCATCAATGGTGGCTTGTTCCAAATCTCGGAAAGTAACAATGTTGCCAAAAGTTTTAGTGGCATCGTAAATTCGATTGGTGCGAGAAAATGCCTGCATCAATCCATGATAACGCAAGTTTTTATCTACAAAAAGGGTGTTTAATGTAGGAGCGTCAAATCCGGTGAGGAACATTCCCACTACAATGAGCAAATCTATTTCTTTGCTTTTTACCCGTTTGGCAAGGTCTCTATAATAATTTTGAAATTCCTTGCTGTCCACACCGTAATTGGTTTTAAAATAAGCGTTGTAATCGTTAATGGCTTGGGTCAAAAACTCTTTGGCACTGCTGTCCATGGCAGTGGGTTCAAATCCTTCATCGGGAATATCGCCAATGGCATTTTGTTCTTCGTTGGCAGCGAAAGAAAAGATAGTGGCAATTTTTAGAGGTTTTTCACTATCATTTTGCAATTTATTCAATTCTTCATAATACAGTTTAGCTGCATCTACACTGCTCACGGCAAACATGGCATTAAATCCTTGGTTGCCGCCTTGGGTTCTATGGGTTTTTAGTCTGAAATTCTTTAAAATATACTCCGAAATTTCTTTGATTCGGGCAGGATGCAACAAAGCAGTTTTATTTTCGGCTGCCGAAAGTTTACTCAAATCCTGTTCGCTTTCTATGCCTTTAAAATGCGGACGAACATCGTTGTAATCTACCTTGAATTTCAATACTTTATCGTCTCTAATGGCATCGGTAATCACATAGGAATGTAATTCTCTACCAAATACATCGGCGGTGGTTTCTGAACCCAAAGCGTTTTCAGGGAAAATAGGTGTTCCGGTGAATCCAAATTGATAGAATTTTTTGAATTTCTTTTTTAGGTTTTTTTGGGCTTCGCCAAATTGAGAACGGTGACATTCATCAAAAATGAAAACGACCTGTTTTTGGAAAATAGCCAAATCATTTTCCATTTTCATCAGGTTGTTTAATTTCTGAATGGTGGTAACAATGATTTTATTGTCGTCTTTCTCTAAATTTCTTTTTAATTCCAAAGTGCTGTTAGAGCCATTCACGCTATCGGGCGAAAAGCGTTGGTATTCTTTCATGGTTTGGAAATCCAAATCTTTTCTATCCACCACAAAAAATACTTTGTCGATATAATCCAATTGTGTGGCAAGTCTTGCTGCTTTAAAACTGGTTAAAGTTTTTCCGGAACCTGTGGTGTGCCAAATATAACCGCCACTTTCAGGCTTACTCCAGTTTTTTGTGTTGTAAGAGCTAGCTATTTTCCAAAGCATTCTTTCCGTTGCTGCTATTTGGTAGGGACGCATCACCAGCAAAGTATCGCTCACATCAAAAACAGAGTAGGTGAGCAACACATTCAACAGGGTGTTTTTTTGGAAGAATGTTGCCGTAAAATCTTTTAAATCGCAAATGAGTGAGTTATCAGATTTTGCCCAATTCATGGTGAAATCGAAACTGTTTTTATTGCGTTTGGTGGTATTGGCAAAATAGCGGGTGTCTGTACCGTTAGAAATCACGAAGAGTTGCAAATATTTGAACAAGGAATTTTCGCTATTAAAACTCTCTTTGGAATAACGGTGCACTTGGTTGAAAGCTTCACGTATGGGAATTCCTCGTCTTTTGAGTTCCACCTGCACCAAAGGAAGTCCGTTAACTAAAATTGTTACATCGTAGCGGTTGGCACTGCTTCCTGTTTGCTCAAATTGGTTGATTACCTGCACTTTGTTGCGTGCAATATTCTTTTTATCCACCAAATAAATGTTTTGGAGATGTCCATCATCAAAAGTGAAATCGTGGATGTAATTATCGTGTATTTTTCGGGTTTTATCCAAAAGATGATCGCCCGGTTTGTCCAAATATTCCGTTACAAAACGTTGCCATTCAGCATCAGAAAATATGACATTATTCAATACTTGTAGTTGCACCCGAATATTTGCCAATAATGCCTGATTGGAATTAAGGTTCTTCGGGTTCTCATATCCTTGATGGATTAAATCCTGAATAAATTCCCGTTCCAAGGCATTTTCCGATTGGTACGCAGCAGGTGCTTCGTTTACTTTGTAATATTTCTCGTATCGATCAAGAACGATGAAATTGTTGGATTCTGCGATGGGGTTATATAATGGAGAATTGAAAGTTGAAAATTGAGAATTATTTTTCTTCATTTTTATTTTCTTTTGAAGTTTTTACAATGCTTGCCAATAGCTTGACAAGTTCGTTACTATCAGTATGGATAGAAGAGAACATTGTTTTATCTAAATAATCACTATCTTTTAAAAGCATTAACCAATATTCAGTTTCATTTGCTTCTTTTAAGGCAATGTTCATTTTATTGATAAAATCAGCTTTTGATTGAGCGTGTTCAGCTTCTTTTATTAATGCCCCAATGGCTGTGCCACTTCGCAATACTTGTTTAGAAAGTACATATTCTTTCTGCTCTGCAATTAAGTATTTATAGAGTTTTATTATCCTTAATGCAAAAGCATAGGATTTATTCATTACAATATTTTCTTTTTTTTCATTCATTTTATTTTCAACTTTCAACTTTCAACTTTCCATTTTCCATTTACCGAAGTCTAACAACTTCTCCCGATAATACGCATACTGCTTTTGCCTCAATTCAATTTCTTTGGGCAGCCCCTCGCTAATGGAATTTACCAAGGTATCGAATTTATCCAAGATGCCCACAATACGCTCTTGCTCGGAGAGGGAAGGAATGGGGATTTTTATTTTTTTCACTGTTGGAACTGTTAGTTGAGGTATTCCTCCTTCATCACCACCAATTAGCGTCATATATAATGTATAATTTAAAAATTTAGTGGAAATTATATTCTTATTTGTTATTAATGTAATTAAACGAATAATAGGAGTAAATTTCCCTTCTCTTATAGTATGATATCCAACTTTTGCACCTCTTGCAGAAATTGTAACTGCATCACTCTCAATCTTGTATTTATCTGTAAAGCCATATAGTCCTGCCTCTCCAACTGCATTGGCATAAATTGGATAAGGATACTCATCTGATGGCTCACTTTGGCCTTTAATACTATTATCTGGAACATCACCGCCAGCAATAATTGATAAACAAACTTCCCCCAGCGTTTTCCACTCCACTTTATCTAATTGAGAATTGAAAGTTGAAAATTGAGAATGGGTTTCATTTTCCATTTTCACTTTTTCATTTTCCATTGAATAAGAAAGCAACTCTTCCCTATAATATTCATACTGTTTTTTTCTCGCTGTTAGCTCCGCTGTTAGCTCCGCTGTTAGCTCTGTAAAGCTATCTAATATCCGAACAATTTCTTGCTGAACGGAAAGGGGCGGGATGGGGATGAGGAGTTTTTCAACAACAAAATTATCTAAAGTAGGTATTCCTGCTACTCTAACTCTTGATTTTAAAAAATGCTCTTGACCAATTAAATAATGGTAAAGAAATTTATTATTTAATTCTTTTGTATGTTCTATGCAAAAACAACCATCTGAAGACCAAAACTCATCACGACTATAACCAACTGTTCCAGCAGAAGCACCAACGTTTATTATCATTACTGAATCAGCAGGTCTATTAGATGAAGTATAAAATCCTAAAGGTTCTAATCCACCGTGAAAAACTGAATATTTTCCATTTTCAAAAAGTTCACTTTTAGTAAGTCGCTTACCACGAAGAACCTTGGAAACTTCCCCCAGCGTTTTCCATTCCACAGTTTTGCCGTTTAATAATTCTATCATAGTTGTTAGTTGTTAGTTGTTAGTTGTTAGTTGTTAGTTGTTAGTTGTTAGTTGTTAGTGGTTAGGGTTTAGTGATTAGATTTTGTTTGGTGTTTTTGATGATGGTAGTGAGAATTTTAATTAGCTCTACGGCATCACTATTTACACTTTCAAATTCCTGTTTTGCTAAATAATCGGTTTCGGCAAGCAGTTCTAACCAATAAATAGTTTCATTAATTTCTTTTTGAGCAATTGCCATTTTATGAACAAAGTCGGCTTTGCTTTCAGCGTGTTCAGCTTCTCTTACCATTGCACCAACAGAAGTGCCGCTACGCAAAAGTTGCTTACTTAAAACATATTCCTTTTTTTCGCTACTCAAATGTTGAAACAATTTCACCATTCGCACCGCAAACGAAAAACTCTTATTTCTAATATTACTTTCTTTCATCATTATTCATTTTTCTAAAAACTAATCACTAATCATTTCTTTTTAGCTTTGTTCTCCAATTCGGAAATAGTTTTCAAATACTCTTTTTCTACTGATAGCAGTGTTTGGGCTTTGTATTTCTTATATTCCAACTTTGCTTTCTCTACTGCCTGAGTATGTGATATTTTACCTGTATTTTCCAATATTTTTCTTCCTGTAGAACTAAGAATTTTGTCTAATTCCCGCACATAATCTGTCATACGCATTTCCCGTTCTTCAATAGCGTTTAATTCTGCCAAATCAAAATAAGCAGCTACTAAGTTGTTGAGCACTTTCAATTCTTTTTCTTCCAAATAATTTTTGGCAATCATTGCTTCGGCTTGTGTAGGTTGCTCGCCTTTAAAATTGGTGAGCCCTGCAAAAGGTTTATTGCTATCCACACGCAAATAAATCACTTCGCTTGCGGTTTTGCCGTGAGCTGCATAATGCAATTTGTTTTGAACAATTTTAAAGAACGTCAGGCTTTCTTCGCTTTTGGGGTCATAATCGGTAGCCGTAGCATACAATTCCAACACCTGCCGATACATTACCTTTTCGCTGGAACGAATGTCACGGATACGGTCTAATAATTCTTTCCAATAATTGCCACCACCCAAATTTTTAAGGCGTTCATCGTCCATTGCAAAGCCTTTTACTATATACTCCTTTAGGCGTTGTGTAGCCCATTGTCGAAAGCGAGTACCTTGTACCGATTTCACCCGATAACCAACGGAAATGATAACATCGAGGTTAAAATAATTTACTTCGTAATTTTTGCCGTCAGCAGCAGTTGTTCGGAATTTCCGAACAACTGCTTTTTCATCTAATTCCCCTTCTTCAAAAATGTGTTTAATATGTTCGCTGATGGTTGATTTTGCTTTACCAAACAACATTGCTATTTGGTCTTGTGTAAGCCAAACGGTTTCATCTTCGAGTTGGACATTTATTTTAGTCAGTCCATCGTCCGTCGTATATAAAATTATTTCGCTCATTGTTTAGTTGTTAGTGGTTAGGGTTTAGTTGTTAGATTTTGTTTGGTGTTTTTGATGATGGTAGTGAGCATTTTAATTAGCTCTATGGCATCACTATTTACGCTTTCAAATTCCTGTTTTGCTAAATAATCGGTTTCGGCAAGCAGTTCTAACCAATAAATAGTTTCATTAATTTCTTTTTGAGCAATTGCCATTTTATGAACAAAGTCGGCTTTGCTTTCAGCGTGTTCAGCTTCTCTTACCATTGCACCAACAGAAGTGCCGCTACGCAAAAGTTGCTTACTTAAAACATATTCCTTTTTTTCGCTACTCAAATACTGAAACAATTTCACCATTCGCACCGCAAACGCAAAGCTCTTATTTCTGATATTACTTTCTTTCATCATTATTCATTTTCCTAAAAACTAACCACTAACCACTAATCACTAACCACTAACCACTAACCACTAACCACTAACCACTAACCACTAATCTCTTTTACAATCAAATCAATGTCTGCTCTCAAACTATTTATTTTCTCCACCGTTTTTGAAATTTCTTCGTTCAACACCGCAATATCTACCACTTCTCTGGTGTCTTTGGCTTCGATGTAAGAACTTACGGATAAATTGTAGTCGTTTTCGGCTATTTTGCTGTTGTCAATGCTTACGGCTATGTGGGCTGCGTTTTCTTTTGTGTCAAACAATGCCATGATTTTCTCAATATGGCTGTCTTCCAAAATATTGTTATTGGTTACTTTCTTGAAAAAATCTTCGCCACTGGCATCAATAAATTGGGTTTTGTTTTCGGTTTTACTTTTAGAAAGCACCAAAATATTTACGGCTATACTCGTTCCGAAAAATAAATTAGGAGCAAGGGAAATAACGGTTTCTACGAAATTATTGTCCACCAAATACTGACGGATTTTTTGCTCTGCACCACCACGGTAAAATATTCCCGGAAAACACACAATGGCTGCTCTTCCTTTGGAAGAAAGATAACTGAGGGAATGGAGTACAAAGGCAAAATCAGCTTTGGATTTAGGAGCAAGCACTCCGGCAGGAGCAAAACGGTCGTCGTTGATTAAAGTAGGGTCGTCGCTGCCTATCCAATTAATAGAATAAGGCGGATTGGAAACGATGGCATCAAAAGGTTTTTCATCGCCTAATTTTGGAACTAAAAGCGTATCGCCCAACTCAATATGAAATTTGTCGTAGTTGATGTTGTGGAGAAACATATTCATGCGAGCCAAGTTGTAGGTAGTATGGTTCACTTCCTGTCCATAAAAACCTTCTTCAATAATGTGATTATCAAAATGCTTTTTAGCTTGAAGGAGCAACGAACCCGAACCACAAGCAGGGTCGTAAATCTTGTTTACTTTATTTTGCTTGTGCATGGCGAGTTGTGCAATGAGCTTAGAAACCGTTTGCGGCGTAAAAAACTCACCACCCGATTTGCCGGCATTAGCAGCATAATTGGAAATCAAAAATTCGTAAGCATCGCCAAAAAGGTCGATTTGGTTGTCTTCGAAATTGCCAAAACTCAATTCTTCTACACCTTTGAGAACAGCAGCCAAACGTCTGTTTTTATCTTCTACGGTATTGCCAAGGCGTGTATTGGTGGTATCAAAATCGGCAAACAAACCTTTGATGTCTTGTTCGGAAGCATAACCGTTGGCAGAACTTTCGATAGCATCAAAAATAGCTTTTAAGTCGGTGTTCAGATTGGGGTTGGTATTGGCTGTTTTGGCAATGTTCACAAAAAGCTGAGAAGGATAAATGAAATAACCTTTTGTTTTAATAGCATCGTCTTTAATTTCTGGTGTAATTACATTGTCCGACATTCCGGCATAGTGGATGCTTTCATCACCCGCTTCAATGTAATTGGAAAAATTTTCGCTGATAAAGCGGTAAAACAAAGTTCCTAGAACGAATTGTTTAAAATCCCAACCGTCCACAGAACCACGAACATCGTTGGCTATTTTCCATATTTTTGCTTGTAATTCCTGTCTTTGAATGATACTTGTCATTTTTTCTCTTTTAATAATTCTTGTGGTTTAACTCCCAATATTTTGGCAATTTCAAAAAGCGCTTCAAGTCTTGGCTGTTGTCGGTTTTGTACATAGCCGTTCACTAAGTTGTAGCTTTTCCCCAGTTGTTCAGCCAAGTAAGTTTGCTTAACGCCTTTTTCTTTCAACACTTCTTTTATTCTGTTCATGTCATTTTGAAATGTGGCGGATTCAACACTGAAGTGCAACAGATTTGTAATTATCAGTAAATACTTGAATTGGAGTTTTCCATCCAAGTATTTTCCTTGGACGGTTGTCTATGCGTCTCATTGCCTCTGTAAGTTCATCATCTTCTACTGATAGAAGCTCTCGCTTTTTAGGGAAATACTGTCTGATTAGTCCATTGGCATTCTCGTTTGTTTCGCGCTCCCAAGAGTGATATGGATGGCAAAAATATGTTTCGGCTGATAATGATTTCGCTATGGTTTCATGATTGCTAAACTCTTTGACATGGCCCCGCTTCCGATATTTCTTTCGCGCATGGCGAAGATGCTGGTAAAGCGTGCCTGACGCTTTCTTGTCCGACCAAATATGTTGATAAATACGCTCATGACTGATGCTATAGCCGATGCGCAAAAGATCGTGTGAAATCTGTTCCGGGCTCAAGTCGAAACATAGAAGCTTCTCTACAATAGAGAGTAGCTCACCTTTGAATTTGAGGGCTTTGCCTTGTCGCCTGTTGCGCTCTTGATATTTCGATTGTGCTTGCTTATGCTTGTATCCTATTTCACCTTTATTACGGCGCAATTCACGGCTGAGAGTTAATGGAGAAACCCCAAGGTTTGCTGCAATGCTTCGCAATGAAACTTTATTTCTATGCATGATTTCTATTTCGCATCTTTGATCTTGGGTCAAGTGTTTATAGACGCTGGACTTATTATGCTCCGACTGTGATAAACTCGTCGTTGGGTTGTTAAACTATGACACTTAAACCAACTCTTTATTTATTTCATCCGTTGCACTTCACTGGTGAATCTGCGAGCATCTGTTTTCTTCCATATTCTTATTTATTCTGCGAATCTATCAAAAAATGCATTCAATCAAAATCTGATATTCCATCCGTGCAGCTCATATACTTGCTTGGAAAGTTCTTCGCGAAAGTCAGGATGAGCGATGTTTACTAATTCTTGAGCGCGCATTTTCAAGCTTTTTCCATAGAGTTGAGCGATGCCGTATTCTGTAACGACGTAATGAATATGCGAGCGCGTAGTTACAACACCTGCCCCTTGTTTTAGAAAAGGAACTATGCGCTGCATTCCATTACGAGATACTGACGGCAATGCAATGATGGGTTTGCCGCCTTCGGATAGTGCCGCCCCGCGAATAAAATCCATTTGACCTCCTACGCCCGAGTACATTTTGCCTCCAATAGAATCAGCGCAAACCTGACCTGTGATATCTACTTCAATTGCACTGTTTATAGCGGTAACTTTTGGATTGCGCCGTATGACTGCAGTATCGTTTATATAGGCAATGTCCAGCATGTTTATCGATGGATTGTCGTTTACAAAATCATAGAGTTTGCGAGTACCCATCACAAAGCCGGCAGTGATTTTATGCGGATGCACTTTTTTATCTTCACCTGTTATCACGCCGCTTTCTACAAGTGGGATTACTCCGTCGGAAAACATCTCGGTATGAATACCCAGCCGCTTATGGCTGCTGAGCGAGGCGAGCACAGCATCTGGAATCGCGCCAATGCCCATTTGCAGCGTTGCGCCGTCCTCTACCAATGAAGCCACATAATTGCCAATAGACCTCTCAATATTTCCGATGGCTTGCGGTTTTGCTTCCGGCAGGGGAGCATCGTGCGCAACAACAATATCAAGGTCAGACTCATGTACAAAAGCGTCGCCATGCGTGCGCGGCATGAACGTGTTTACTTGCGCTATGACAGTTGTTGCAGATTCGATGGCTGCCCTCGCCACATCAACCGATACGCCAAGAGAATAATAGCCGTGGCGGTCTGGAGGCGACACTTGCACAAGAGCAATATCCAAAGGCAATATTCTTTTGCGAAATAAAGTAGGGACTTCGCTCAGAAAAACCGGTGTGTAATCGGCGCGTCCTTCTTGTACGGCTTTTCTGATATTTTTTCCAATAAACAACGCATTGACATGGTATTTATGAGAATATTCCGGCTCGGAATACGGCGCATTGCCTTCGGTGTGAATATGAACTATTTCTACATTTTGGCAGGGATGCGCTGTTAATGCGTCAATCAATGCTTGCGGAGCTGCTGCAACGCTGTGGATAAAAATACGATAGCCGGAACGAATAACCGACATTGCTTCTTGGGCTGTTAAGTGCTTAGGCATAATTTCTTAATGTAAATGAAGTAACGATAAATTAGTAAGGTTAATAACTTTGTTGTCGTCTTGTGCATATATAATAATTGAGAAGCTATATTTCTTACAATTTTACATTGCAGCGCGCTATTATAGGGCAAAAATACAAGCCTATAGACACTACAATATGTAAGCGTTTGATAAATAATAATGCTGCGTTGAAAAGCTAATATTCGTCAATTCGTGCAAGTTTCTGTAAAACATAAACTAAGCATTCCAGCGATAATAAGAAAGATTTTGGAGTAAGCAATAGTTATGAAAACGATAAATTTAACTTCTTTCACTGTCTTTTATTAGGTCAAATTCAGTAAAAAATCGAAAAAGCAGTATTTTTTTTAACTAATGTGCGAAAATCAATGAATTTTATGTAGATTTGCATTGAACGCTTGCAGCGGCGTTCTGAAACCTTTAATGGTTCTCTATCCCATCCTGTCATGATAAAGAATAAAATTAACATTAAGAAGGTTGCCATACCGGCAAATCTAACTGAAGTATTTGCATTATTAGCCACGATTGGCGGACTTTGCATTGCAATTTTTCTTGCAGAACTGCCTATTCGTTTAATCGGCGTTTGCGTTGCCGCTCTTGGTGCAGTAGGATATTTTATGCTTATTACACAGCGATTATCCGAAGCGGTAAATTATCGCCAAATGGAGGTAAGCCAGCCGACGCAATTTCGCACAACCGTCAAAAAAGATGGTGAAAGCAAGCGTGTTATTTTTGATGATTATGAAGATTCGTTCGGTTGTGAAGACAATCAAAATCGTGAAACCACAACCGTAGCAGAGCATACTATTGAAAAACTGCAATTTAAACAAGAAATTGGTGAACTGTCGAGCGCCGAAGATGTTCGCAAGAAAATTGAGCGGCATTTTGCCGATGAACAGCCGGCTGAACTGCCATCTGCAGTACAAGTGCGCAAGCGATATGCCGATCCAGAGCCGGACATAGCCAATATACAGCCAAATATCTATGATGATATTGATGCTGTTTCTGAAGTGCGAATTGTAGGCAGAAAACCCGGCGTCGGCTCCTCTGCAATGTCGTCATCTAATTATTCTTCTGCATCTGCGCCAAAAAATGATAACATTGCAGCAAATTCTGCTGGTAAAACTGCATCAAAGACAACTTCTCTATTAGGTCAGCGGCCTACGGTTGCTATGCCTCAACCAGTTGCAACGCTTGCAGCCGACACTCAAAAGCCGCTAGCTGTTCGGACTGAACAACAGGCGGAAGTTTCTTCTGTTTTCGAACATGGCATCATTGCTCAAAATGAGCAGTTTGCAACTGCGTTACCGGCCGAAACTTCGGCAGCGCAAATGATTGAAACTGTATCTTGTGAAACGGATGTTGCTGTAGAAGAATATGAGCCGCTGCCGTCTAAAGCTGAACATAAATTTGAAAATGAATGTTATACATTAGAAGATAAAGATACAGGGCATAAGCGCACCGTTCTGAATATACCAGCTATAGATTTCTTTGAAGAAATACCGCTTATTACGCAAAACGAACCTCGAAAAGAACTCGACTATTTGCTGCAGCGAGTGTTGATGGTTATTCGATCTGTTGCAGCTGCGCGAACCGCAGTTTTTCTTTGGGTGGACCATGACAGGCAAAGATTAGTTTTAGAGTCATATATTAGCGATGTAGCGTCTAATATTATTCAACAGAAAAAACTGCCATTAGGCAGCGACGTTGTAAGTCAAATAGCACGCAGCGGCAGACCGGAAATACTTACAGAAATAAAACCGGCGGCCGAACTTGATTTAATTCCTTATTATTCATTGCCTTCCGGAACTCTATCATTTATCGGTGTGCCGGTATTCTACAATAACTCTGTAATTGGAATTTTATGTGCCGACTCGACAGAGCCGGATGTTTACGACACGATAACTGTTGGATTTTTCGGTCATTTCACAAAGCTCATCAGCGGTCTAGTCCATTCATATACCGATAAGTACGATCTGATGCAGGCAACGCGAGCGCTTGAGGCAATCACACAGTTTCGCTCGCTTGTTTCTGCTTCGCAGCCCGGCGTTGAATATGCTTGCACAGCATTGCTCGAAGCTGCTAGTAAAACAGTTGATTATTCTACTCTTGGCATAGTAGTTTATGATGCTCGCATCAATGAATGGAAAGTAATGCAAACGATTGGGCGCACTGAAAATACTCCCGGTTCGCTTGGGGGAATTGTCAATTTGGACAAATCGCTTGCCGGATATACAATCAGGCATTGCAAAAGCAACTTAGTTGCTCCGATGTTTCCCGGCTATTTGCGAAGCACAGAGTCGGAAGATCCCCTTGACGAAGGATTTTTTGCTTCAGTTCCACTTAAGTCCTTCTCACATAACTACGGCGCTCTCTTTGTAGAGGGCGGCAGCCCTTCGATAACAGCGCAAGATTTGTCAATTTTGGAAGTGTTGGGCGAACAAACAGGGCTAATTATCGAGCAGCTTAGATTTAACGACATGTTAAGTTCGATGTCGCTTGTTAATGAAACTCGAGGCATACTTAATCCTACGGCTTTTCGGCAGCGAATTAATGAAGAATTGCAGCGGGCTTTAGATTTTTCTGCGTCAGTCACACTATGCCTTGTACAGCTCGACAAATACGTTGCGCTTGATTCTTCCGAAGACGCAGCCGAAGTTATTCTGCAAAATATTATTGAGTTAATTCGTAATCAAGTAAAATCTTACGATATTATAGGCGAGCTTGACAGCTCAACTATAGCGCTCGGACTGGTGGGGCAGAAAGAGCAGAAAGTGCAGCTTTGGGCAGAACGCTTGCGCCGTGAAATTGCTAGTACTGTCGTACAAATAAATAATCGTCGTTTTTCTGTTACTGTTTCGTTTGGAATTGCCGAGGCCGTAGAGTCCGACTCGCCAGAAACCCTTTTGAATAACGCCAAAGATGCTCTGCAAGTATCGCTAGGGCGAACCAATTCAGTTACTGTTTTTGGATAATATTTGAGATTATGAGCATTGTACAAGCCATAATTCTCGGTATTGTTCAAGGTTTGACTGAATTTCTGCCGGTGAGCAGCACCGCTCATCTTACCATAGTCGGCAAATATCTTGGCATTATATCTGCCGAAAATCCAGAGCAATGGACCGCAACTATCGCTGTTATTCAGTTGGGAACACTTGCGGCCATCCTCATCTATTTTGCACTTGAAATACGAGATATTTCATTGGCATTCCTTCGAGAAAATATTTCATTGAAGCCCTTGAAACAACAGTCCTATTTATCAAAAATGGGATGGTTTGTTATTATAGGCACATTGCCGATTGTCGCTGTCGGTTTAGGACTGAAAAAATTTATCGAAGGTCATTTGACCAAAGACATGACTGTTATCGGCGTCTCATTGATAATGCTTGCCATTATATTGTACATTGCCGACCGTGTCGCTCGGTTTAATCGCGATATGAATACTCTTGCCTTTAAAGACGCTTTGATAATTGGCTCTGCTCAGGCATTCGCTTTAATTCCGGGCGCATCGCGTAGCGGAGTAACAATTACAGCCGCACTTTTCACAGGTTTAACGCGAGAAACTGCCGCTCGGTTTTCATTTCTTCTAAGCATTCCAGCAGTTTTAGCCAGCGGTTTATTAGAATTGAAAGAAGCGCTTCCTTTTTTAGATCAACAGCAAACTTTTGCACTCGCAACAGCCGCAATGACAGCCGGAATTGTCGGCTATATGACTATAGCGCTATTGTTGCGCTATCTTAAAAATCATACCGTTCTATTGTTCGTTATCTATCGTATTTTGCTTGGTGTGGCATTGTTAATATTTGCGCGTTGAATATTATTGCCGTATGTTTTCTGATAGTTAGTCCATCCTATAATTGCCTTGCATAAATTTATTTTCTGTTCTATGTTGCGAACTGCTTCAAAAACCAATGTTTGCAGAATACTCGATAATATGAATATTCTCTATGATCTTCTCGAATATGAAGTGAATGAAGATGAGCTTGATGCTGTGTCCGTTGCCCATAAATTAGGCAAGCCGCCAGAGGAAGTTTTTAAAACATTGGTTTTAATTGGCGATAAATTACCGCATTTTGTGATTGTTGTTCCGGGAAATTATGATGTTTCTCTAAAAAAAATTGCTGTTGCAACTGGCAATAAATCATGTGAGTTGCTTCATTTGAAAGAGTTGGAGCCGCTAACCGGCTATATTCGCGGCGGCTGTTCGCCAAT
This sequence comes from Chlorobiota bacterium, assembly GCA_039810485.1. GTDB lineage: Bacteria > Bacteroidota > Ignavibacteria > Kapaibacteriales > UBA961 > JADZAA01. The sequence goes on from JBDHXA010000037.1 coordinate 27,557, forward strand.
TGGCATGAAAAAACAATTTCCCGTTTTTATCGAGGAAACTGCTCTGTTATTCGATCGCATCAGTATTAGCCCCGGTCGTAGAGGACAGCAAATACTTATAGATCCGCGAGATTTAGCTCATATAATTTCAGCAAAATTTGCTGATTTGTTATAATCTTATAATCTGCATAGAAAAATATCTGTTAATTTTGCTTCTTGCTCTTATTTAGTTTATTTATTTGCAGTCAAGATTAGTTTCTAAATATCGTTCTTCATACTTTTAAAATAATGGCAAAAAATCATAAAAAAAATAAATTAAAACCCAAAGTATCGCTTAGTTATAATCCTACTCCAACGCAAATTGTCAGCGAATTGGATAAATATATTATTGGTCAGAATAAAGCAAAAAGAGCTGTTGCCATAGCTTTGCGCAATCGTTGGCGTCGGCAAAATATAGAGGAATCGCTGCGCGATGAAGTAATGCCTAATAATATTATTCTTATCGGGCCTACAGGCGTTGGAAAAACTGAAATTGCAAGGCGATTAGCAAAGCTTGCCGGCGCACCGTTTGTAAAAGTTGAAGCCACAAAATTTACCGAAGTTGGCTATGTGGGACGCGACGTGGAATCAATGATACGCGATTTGGCGGAAGCCGCCGTTGTGATTGTGCGCGGCGAACGAGAAGAGACAATTCACGAAGCGGCTGCTAAAGCTGCTCAAAATAAAGTATTAGAAATGCTAGTTCCTAAGCCAAGAAACTCGGCAAGTTCTTTTGATGATGCCGACAGCCAAGAATCATATATTGAATTAATAGAAAATACTCGGAAGAAATTGCTTACCGGCGAGCTTGACGAAATGACGATAGAGCTTCAAACTGAAGTTGAGACAATGCCGCAAATGCACGTGCTTGGTCCGGTTGGTCTTGATGACATGGGAATTAATATTCAAGAAATGCTGGGCGGCATGCTGCCTAAACGGAATAAAAATCGCAAAATGACTATTGCTGAAGCTCTTCAGCATTTTGAAGAAGAAGAGGCAGACAAACTTATAGATATGGAGTCCGTTGCTCACGAGGCAATATATAGAGCCGAACAATCCGGCATTGTGTTCATTGATGAAATTGATAAAATTGCGGCAAAAACGTCAGGTGCAGGGCCTGATGTGTCTAGAGAAGGCGTGCAGCGCGATTTACTGCCCGTTGTCGAAGGCAGCACAGTTAATACTAAGTATGGTGCGCTTCGTACTGACCATGTTTTGTTTATAGCATCCGGTGCTTTTCATATAGCCAAACCAAGCGATTTAATACCAGAATTGCAAGGGCGTTTTCCTATTCGCGTAGAATTAGATCCGCTTTCAGAATCGGATTTTCGGCAAATTTTGACAATACCGCGCAATGCGCTTATACGGCAATATATAGCAATAATGGCGACAGACGGGATTGCTTTACGGTTTACTGATGAGGCTATAGAAGAAATTGCTGCAATTGCAGCGCGAGTTAATGAAGATATTGCCAATATAGGAGCGCGGCGTTTGCATACCGTAATGACAACTTTGCTCGATGAGCTTCTGTTTGATGCGCCTGACAATATGCCAGAAACAAAAGAAATAGAAATCACCAAAGAATATGTTCAAACGCGCCTCGAAAAACTTTCGCAGAATACAGATCTAAGTAGATTTGTTTTGTAAAGACAATAGAACGGAGCGGATTGTTTGATAACAGCAGAATATTGTTTATCTAAACTTTATATAAGGAGGGTTCTATAATTTAACACATTGTTATTCAGATATTTACATGTATATTTGTGTATAATTTAACACGAAATCAATATGATGTCACAAGAGTATAAAACCAATGGCCAAAAAGGGCTGTTTGACGAGCAATTTACTATTGCACGTTTGT
>JBDHXA010000038.1:0-29286 GCA_039810485.1 Chlorobiota bacterium
TACTTGGATGGAAAACTCCAATTCAAGTATTTACTGATAATTACAAAAGTGTTGCACTTCAGTGTTGAATCCGCCTGAAAACCAAATGGGTGTTTGAAGAAGTTATTGAATATGACAGTGATTTTGAATTGGAAATTGTGGAGCAAGACCCTGACATTGATAGCATTGAAATTTTCGGAAAACTTCCTCGCCTGAAAATCAAAACTCCATTAGGAGATTATAATCCCGACTTTTGCTATGCTATAAAAAGCACCGAAGAGAACCAAATATTCCTTGTAGTGGAAGCCAAAGGCTATCAGTCCTCTACGGCAATTCCGGTAGATGAAAAAGGAAAGATTGATTTTGCCAAAAAATATTTTGAGGCATTAGGCAAACACTACAAAGACCAAAACATTAAAATTTCATTTAAAGAACGCATCAATAAAACGCAATTAGCGGCATTGATAAACAACGCATAAAACAATGGCAGAACAAGATTTTATAAAAGCAGGATTTACGGTTGTTGGCACAGGAAACAACGAAAACAAATTGTTGAGTTTTCTGAAAGAGAACTACCCTAACGTAATCCGTGATACCGAAATAAATTTAGAAGAATTAAAAACCGTTTTGGGTTTGCCGATTGACGAAAAGGTAAACGGCTACGGATTAAACTTTGTAGGCAGAAACTTTGCCCGAGCTAAATATGCTCAAAAGACAGAAAAGGAATTACGCCTAAATAACACATTAAGTAAAAATATTGACACAACAGAAAATTTGGTGCTAAAAGGCGACAACCTTGACAGCCTTAAAATCCTAAAAAGCCATTACACAGGCAAAATAAAGTGTATCTACATAGACCCACCTTACAATACGGACAAAGATGAGTTTGTTTACCCTGACAAATTCGATAAAGAAGAAGCCGAAGTATTAGGATTGGCAAACTTGAGTGAAAGCGATTTTGCAAGAATGGATTTTAGCTTCAAAACTAAAAAGAGCCATAACGGTTGGTTGGCTTTTATGTATCCACGATTATTATTAGCAAGAGATTTACTCCGCAAAGACGGAGTAATATTCATAAGTATTGATGACAATGAACAAGCCAATCTAAAAATGCTTTGTGATGATGTTTTTGGTGAAGAAAATTTTTGCGGTCAGATAGTTTGGCAGACTGCAACAGACAATAACCCAACTCAAATTGCAACTGAACACGAGTATGTCATTGTATATGCCAAGTCAAAAGATAATCAGGATTATTGGGAGTCGTCATCTGAAAAAGGGCAATTAATTCAAAGCAAGTACGAAGAACTCAAGGAATTGTATGGTGATAAAATAGAAAGCATACAAACTGACCTAAGAAAATGGATAAGAAAGCAAACCAATGGAGATGATTTATCAGGTGTTGCACATTATTCTTATGTTGATGAAAAAGGAGTTTTTTATCCTGGTAATTCTGCAAATACAAAACCAGGAGGTTACACTTTTGACATTATCCATCCAATTTCAAAAAAGGTGTGTGCTAAACCTGAATATGGTTATAGATGGAAATTTGAAACATTTAAAGCAGCGGATGATAATGGTGATGTATTATGGGGCGAAACAGAAAAAACTATTCCGAAAATTAAAAAAAGGCTCGATACTGTAACACAAAAGTTGAAAAGCTATTATTATGAAGACAACAGAGGAACTACTGCTGAATTAAAGAATTTGTTTGATGGCAAAGTTGTATTTAATAATCCTAAATCAATTAATTTTTTGGTTCATATTCTGAAATTTGTAACGAATTTAGATGGAATCGTCATAGACTTCTTCGCAGGTTCCGGCACCACAGGACACGCTGTTATGCAACTCAATGCAGAAGATGGTGGTAATAGAAAGTTTATTTTGTGCCAAATAGACGAACCAATCAAAGAAGATAAACCTGCTTACAAGTTTTGCATTGATAATAACTTACCACCTGTTATTTCGAGCATAACCATAGAGCGTTTGAAACGTGCGGGAGAAAAAATTGCTAAAGAGATAGAAACAGAAAACAGTAAAACAGGACTATTTGAAGAAGACAAAAAACAAGTTCCCGACATTGGCTTTAAAGTATTTGACTGTGTAGAAGCACCAAAATTAGAAATTGAGGACGGTACAATTATTTTCCCAGAACTCAATGATGATGTTTTGAGCAGAATCTACAATATGATTTTCACCGTTGGTTTAGACGAGCCAACACAAGTTCCCGAAGAAGCAGTAAAAGATTGCATTTACAAAATCGGCAACCATTATTACATAACCAACAGCGAGAAAATCACAAGTGACGATTACTCAAACGCCATTAAAAACGGCAAAGTGTTTATTGATGGTTGGACAGCTAGCCTCAACGGTACTTTGCAGAACTATAAGGAAGATGTGAAGATTGTGTTTTAAGCCCACGCATTTTGCAAGCACATTTGCAAACCGCACAAGCCGACACACAAGCCAAAGTTTTTAAAAGAGCTTGCAAAGCCACCGCAGACAAAAATGGTTTTAAAAAATTTTCCGACCCTTCAAAAAAATAAAAAATGCAACGTTAAAGCCGACAGATAAATGACAGAAACCCCAACAACAACAATGGTTTACAAGAACAGAAAACAAGAACCACTGGCGCTAGCAAGCAGTTCGAACGCAAATATGGCTGAATTGCTCCATTTGAACTTTTTTGCTATATTTGAATAGTGGTTCTTCGCATCAACGCCAGCGCTAAAATGCCCTTTCTGCGTCAAGCCGCTAAAACGTTTTTGGCATGATTTCAAGAAATGAAGGATGCCAAATATGAGCAACCTAATATTTAAATACATTAATGATGACTCAATCACCTGAAGAACTGCAAGAAGAAGTTATATGCTATATGCATACTATTAAAGATGTTAACGCGGCAGTGTCTGTTTTAAACTGGGACCAGGAAACCTATATGCCGGAGGGTGCGGCCGAAGCGCGAGCAGAGCAAATTGGAACTCTGGATACAATTGCTCATCAGTTGTTAACAAATGAAAAAGCATCAAAATTCGCCGAAAAAATACGTTCTTTAACTGGTGAAATTCAAACGAAGCCATTGTTGCGGCTTTTTCTTGAAGATTATGAGAGAGCGGTAAAATTGCCGGAAGATTTAGTTCGCCGAACCTCAAAAGCGCAATCACTTGCGCACCATGTATGGCTTCGAGCAAGAAAGGAAAAAAACTATACTGTTTTTATGCCGGCTCTGCAAGAACTTCTTGATCTGAAATGCGAAGCCGCCGAATTGTATGGCTATAAGACAAATCGCTACGACGCTTTGCTTAATTTGTGGGAACCTGAAATGTCAACTGCACAGCTTGACGTGGTATTCGAGCAGTTGCGCAGTGCAACAAAGCATATAGTTCATGCAATCAAGCCATATTCAGACCGAGTTTCAACCACTCCAATGTTGCAGTTTTATCCCAAAGAGAGGCAACTGGCTTTTTCACGTTACATATCAGAGCAAATGGGGTTCAACTTTGCAAACGGCCGCATTGACCTTTCGACGCATCCGTTTTGCACTTCATTCTCTCAATTTGATGTGCGGCTAACCACGCGAGTAAATGAAAGCAATTTAGACAGTTGTCTATATGGAGTTATCCACGAAACCGGACATGGCTTATATGAACAAGGATTTTCTCCGCAGATAGCACGAACTTTTGGCGCGGACGGAGCTTCCATGGGAATTCATGAGTCACAATCGCTTTTTTGGGAGACGATAATTACTCGGACCGAAGAATTTTGGGAATTTGCCTTGACTAAATTTCAAGAGATTTTTGGCAAAACTTCATTTAAGCCGCGCGATTTTTATAAAGCAGTAAATAAAGTGGAACCGTCACTTATTAGAGTGGAAGCCGATGAGATAACCTATAATATGCATATCATCTTGCGTTACGAAATTGAAAGAGACATGGTAAACAGTCGAATTTCGCTCAAAGACATACCAGAAATATGGAATGAGAAGATGCGAGATTATTTAGGCGTGGCTCCGACATCGGATGCCGAAGGATGTTTGCAGGATATTCATTGGTCATTTGGCGGTTTTGGCTATTTCCCAAGTTATTCTTTAGGGAAACTATACGCTGCAATGATATGGAAAAAAGTGCAGCGCGATATACCGACAGCTCGAAACGACATTAGAAATGGTGACTTTACGGCTATTCTTGGCTGGCTCCGTGAAAATATCCATAAATATGGACGAACACTCAAGCCAGACGAACTTATTCACAGAATTGCCGGCGGACCGCTCAATGCTCAGGACTTTATAGAATATGCAACGGCAAAAACAGCAGATGTTTATGGGATCATCAGTTAATGAGTTGCATGATTATCGCAGATTATGGCGGCTTTTGGGATGCAAAGCTGCCAAACAAGTCATTAAGTGCCGCTTAATAAAAGCAAGTGTTGCTATAAAATCAAAAAAAGTTTGTGAAGAAAGAGAAATGCCGTAATTTTGAATCACAAACTCAAGTATAATGAAAAAGCAGCAAAGTAATTTTATGGTTAATCGTTAAAAGCAAAGCAGTATGAAAAATATCTACACTATTATATTTTCTCTCTTCTTTATTCTATTCTCATCTCTTTTCCTTTCAAGCTGTAACATTAAAGGTTTCTTTGTGAAATCGAGCGATGACCCTGTTTGGGTCGAGTCGAAGCCCGCTGATGCGCCCAAAGAAAAACCTGCTGAAACTGCCGGAGGCCCTGGTGCCGAAGTATTCAAACGTATATGCAGCACATGCCATGGAAATGATGGCAAGGGAATGCCGGGTGCTTTTCCTCCGCTTGCAGAATCTGCGATATTGGATGGCGATCCAACAAAAGCCATTAAGATTGTACTGCATGGTCTAAGCGGTAGCATTACTCGCAATGGTCAGACATTCAACGGCATTATGTCGCCTTGGCAATCTGTTCTTTCGGATCAAGAAATTGCAGATGTTCTGACATTTGCCCGCTCGTCGTTTGGCAACAAAGCGAATGCGGTTACAGCCGATGAGGTGAAAACTGTGCGTGATGCAACTTCCGCTCGTACGAGCCCAATGACCGAAAGCGAACTTTGATATTTATAAAACAGAATTTTCGAAGATTATTATAGAACTTTGCAAAAGCACAAAGTTGTAGATGGATATTCTTATAAAGATTGATAAATGAGCCCACTCCGAAAAGGTATTTTATAATAATTGCAGACGAAAGATTCGCTGTTTTTCAAAAAAACATCTCTTCTAAGAGCTAAAAAAGTCACTTTTTTGCCGTTTTTCTCTTATAAAACGAGTAAAAACTGTACTTTTTCACCATGTTTTCTTTGATTTGAAATATATCCGACTTTTCGGAGTGGGCTCATAAATATAATATGACTACAATGAAAGAAATCAACGTTTTATTTTGAAAAATGGATTGACTTGAGATGTTAAGAGAACCTTAATTTTTTATTACGAAGTTATTCCTTTCTGTTGCTTCATGAATAAAAAATGAAAGATAGAGAATCTAAGAATCTCAATAATAAACTAATAATAAAATCCTTTAATAAAAATAATTTTTAAAAATTTAGCGAATATCAGCCCTATGAAAAAAGTTTTTGCCATCTTTGCTCTTGCAAGTGTTCTTTATTTAAACTCTTGCAGCAACTCTGATCCTGTTTCCTCAAACAATTTAAATCCAGGATCTTCTAAAATTACATGCAGTATTTCCGGTGCTGTTTCAGGAAGCTTTGCATCTGATGATAAAGTCAGCAGAGTAATAAAATCAAGCGGGCTTATTAATATTAGCGGCGGTTTTGTGAATACTCAAACATTTACATCGGAAACTGTAATTATTATTCTTTCCGCTAATGTCGCTCCTGGCTCTTACAATCTAAAATCATTGCCAGCATCTGCTGTAACTCCTTCATTTACATACTCAAAAATGTCTGTTGGCTGGGTTGCCGCGCCAAGTGAGAATGATTTTACTGTTGTTGTAACAAAGGCAACAGCCACTGAAATAGAAGGCACATTCAGCGGCAAAGCAAACAACGATTCCGACAAAACTGAAATAACGATTTCTAACGGCAGTTTTGCCGCTAAATATTAATTTGCTGCAAAAATCAATGCGTGGCAATTGAATTGAACTGGATGCTAATTAATTGCGAACTTATTTATAAAAAAACGATACAGCTCTTATTTCTAAAAAATTGTAATATTCGCTGATAGATTAATGCATTTAGTCAAGTTAAAAAAACAAGATAAATAATCGCTTCAATATTTATAGAGTGATGCTCTGAAATCATTTAAGCGGTTTTATTTTATTATAAACAAGATTATTACAATCTCAGGAAAAAAGCAGGTAAAATAATTTTTAATCATGCCTAAAACAGCAGCTCATAGCATTGCTATTAATGAATCCGCTAAAATTACTCCTCAAAGCAGTTTTTTTACGCCGCTAAAAGCATATTATCAATTGACTAAACCGGGTATAACCGGCATGGTTGTCATGACTGCAACTGCGGGATATTTTTTGGGAATTCCCAATACCATTGAGCATTTTAGCGATATTTCAATGTTTCTGCGATTCTTTCTGACAATTTCCGGCTCTACGTTAATTTGTGCTGGAAGCTGCGTGTTTAATAATGTATTAGAACGTGAATATGACAGATTGATGAAGCGCACCGCTAAACGCGCGCTGCCAAATGGAGAAATTTCTATTGCTGCGGCTCTAATATTTGCATCGTTGCTTTCGATATTAGGAGCAATTTTTCTTAGCTTTATAAATATCCCGACTTTGTTATTGGCAATTGCTGCGTTAGTCAGTTATGTAGTTATGTATACGCCTATGAAGCGTCGAAGCGAACTTGCGTTGCTAGTGGGAGCAATCCCGGGCGCTTTGCCGCCATTAGGCGGCTGGACAGCCGCAACAGGTCATATTTCACTTCCGGGGATGTTTCTTTTTGCCATACTCTTTTTCTGGCAGCTTCCTCATTTTTTATCTCTGTCATGGATGTATAAATCAGATTACACGCGCGGCGGCTATAAAATGTTAGCTGTTTTTGATGGAACAGGTGAAAAAGTTGCCTTTCAATCTTTGGTTTATACTATTCTATTGGTATTCTCGGCAGCAGCGCTTTTTGTTGTAGGAACAGTAGGGCTTATTTTCGCTGTCGGCTCGCTTGTTTTGGGCTGTACATTAATTATTTCTTGCAGAAAATTTCTGATGAATGCCTCAAATACTTCTGCAAGGAATGTGTTGCTTACCTCCTATGTTTATTTGATGGGAGTAATGCTTCTAATGCTGATTGACAAAACATGATAAAAATTTCTTTGTCAAAAATGCGTAAGTTAGAAGAATGAAATGCTGCAATAGTTAATTATGGAAAATTATAAAGTTATTATAAAGCAACATTTTACAGTTGCGGCATCTGCATTTATTATTATAGTGCTAAGTGCAGGCTGCACTTCTAAGCGTGAATTTGACAAACTTCCTCTGTTGCGAAAAGCGCCTGTTGTTTCTGGGATAAACTACGACGGCATGCCATTTGTGTCCTCTTCCTTAAATGGAAAAATATGGATTGCCGATTTTATTTTTACTACATGCGCCGACATTTGTCCTAAAATGAGCGGAAATGTAGCTGAGTTGATAAAGATTACTGACGGGAAAATTCCGGTTGTTTCTACGACTGTTGATCCAGAATATGATTCTTTGCCGATTCTGCAAGAATATGCATCGGAGTATGCAGGAAATTATAAGCAATGGTATTTTCTTTCTATGCCAATAGATAGTGTGAAAAATGTGTCTGTCAAAGGATTTGGCGTTGGAAGCTATGAAAATCCCATGCAGCATAGCACGCGACTTATAGTTGTTGATGAGCAAGGAATGATACGCGGGTATTATGACGGGACTGATTCAGCGACAGTTCATTCTTTGGCTTTGATGTTGAAAGACGCTGTAAAGGCAGTCAAATAATATGTTGCTAGCACAATTGCCTGCAATTAATGCCGCGCTGAATGCAACAGCTTCAGTACTTTTAATTTTTGCATATTCGGCAATTCGTCAAAAAAATATTCTGCTTCATCGAAGATTAATGATAGCGGCATGTTGCGTTTCGTTTGTATTCCTATTGCTCTATATTCTGCATAAATGGTATCTTTGGTCGGCGACCGGTTCATACAACACTCATTTTTCCGGCTCAGGACTTTGGCGCATATTGTACTTTGTTGTTTTACTGACGCATGTTGTTTTCGCCGCTTTTCTGCCTTTATTAGTTAGCTTGTCACTTTGGCGCGGATTGTCATCAAAATTTGACAAACACCGTCAAATAGCAAAAATAACTTTTCCTATCTGGCTGTATGTGTCTTTAACAGGCGTTTTGGTGTACTTTATGCTCTATCATTGGTTCGCTGTTTAGTTAAAATCATAAATACCAATGAATTGTATTCGTGATAGTTCTTGCGGCGATGAATATTGTATCGCAAACAAACAAAAATATTCAAAAAAATGAAGAATTAGTTAGACGATATTTCTTTATATTTGTTGCAAAATTGTAGAGCAACAGACCATAATTAAACTATAAAGCTCGATATTTATATAATCAATATGCTTTAAGCGAAAAAGTTGCACAGCAGTTTTTTGCTGTAATATGCGATTAACAGATTGATAATTCAAAGAATACGAAAGCTGGCATTATTTAAAAAGCAAATAATTTCAGCAAAATACATTCAAAAAGTTTGGAATAAAATATACGATCCCTTATCGAACGGACATATAGAAGTTTCACGAAAAGGCGCATGAGCAATGTTTACACAGGCAACTGATAGAAAGATAAAAAGGATAGCTGTTTGGCTAATAATTGCAATTGGAGTCGGCTTTCATATTGGCTATTTCGGCTTGCACAACCGTGTAACTGATGTTGGCTATCGTCCGCAGCAGCCAGTGCCATTCTCGCATAAGTTGCATGCAGGAGATACAACAAACGGCGGCTTGGCTATCAAGTGTATGTATTGTCATACATCCGTCGAGGTATCTGCGCACTCGCCAGTTCCTCCCACAAGTACGTGCATGAATTGCCATATCATTGTAAAGAATGAAAGTCCACGTCTTTTGCTTGTTCGTAACAGCTATGAAAATAATACGCCTATTGAATGGCAGCGTGTTCATAAACTGCCTGATTATGTGAACTTTAATCATAGCCGGCACATTCGCGCCATGATTGATTGTTCGTCGTGTCATGGTAAGGTTGAGGAAATGGGAGTTGTATCGCAAGAAAGCATGCTGACAATGGGCTGGTGCTTAGATTGTCATCGCAATCCAGAGCAGCATATTGTGCCTGCGCGCCCGATATCCGGCATTTTTACAGGCATAAAAGCAGCAGATTATGCGTCAAATGCCAATATTGAGATTGCTCCGCCAATATCTATAACATCTCCTGAATTTGGCAGTACAGCTACTGATATTCCTCCACAGGTAATCAGTGGCATCCCTACGCCGAAACATCCTGGCAAGGGTCCCGAAAATTGTTCGGCATGCCATTATTAAGTAAATTAAATCTGACGAAGGAAAAAAGTATAACATTCGAGCAATAGAATACGATGCCATCATCTGTACCATCTCGGAAAAATTATTTTAAAAGTTCGGAAATATTTCTGAACCCTAATGCCATAAAAAATACAAACGGTGGCGAGTTCGAATCGCTTCCGATGAATGATGAGAAATCCTTGTTCGACAATGGTGTTTCTCGCCGCTCTTTTATGGCAGTACTTTCCGGTTCAATGGCTTTGGTTGCTGCAAGCTGCCGCCGCCCCGATCATAAATTAGTGCCTTATGTAAAATCGGTAGAATATCAAATTCCCGGAATCCCAAACTATTACACCACGGTGTTTCAGCATAAAAATGCCGCGCACGGCTTGCTCATACGGTCTTCCGACGGACATCCGACTAAAATAGATGGCAACGACTTGCATCCGATTTCCAAAGGAAAAAGCTCGGCTTTTGCACAAGCGACTTTGGTGAATCTGTACGATCCTGATCGTATGAATCGCGCTAAAATCAATGGCGGAGACAGCACTGTAAATAATGCTTTGTCGCATATAAAAGGTGCTGTATTATCGTCAATTCAGGATGGAAAATCAGTGCGAATTCTGATTGACGAGCATTGCTCTCCTACTTTTTCCAAATTAATATCGGAAATAGAAGGCAAATTCCCGTTAATAAAATTTGTTGTGCTGCCTTCGGTTTTTGCTGATGGTTCTGCTGAAGCAATGCTGAAAACTACTGGTTATGACGGTGAAATTCTTCCAAATCTATCATTGGCTAATACTATAGTTTCGGTAGATAATGATTTTTTAGGCACTGATAAATTTGCTGTTTATCACACAGCTAATTTCTCGCAAAACCGTAAGCCAGAAGCCGGTAAAGCAGTTATGAACATGCTTATTGCTGCGGAGTCCACTTTGACGCTTACAGGAGCTAATGCTGACAAGCGCATGCTTCTCAGTCCTGCTGAAACTGATGCGTTTGTTTTAGGCATTTTAAAGGAAATTATTGCTGCCAAAGGCTCGGCGCTGATTGGATCTGATGTTGAAAGTGCTGTTGCTAATGTGCAGACAACTCCAAACTCGCAGTTTGCAGCAAAAGAATTGCTGAAAGCAGGTGATAAAGCTATTGTCATGGTTGGAGCACATCGCTCAGTTGCCGCAAATGCAGCAGCTTATGCTATAAATACTCTTCTGGGTTCAATCGGCTCGGGTAAAATTATTGATCCTAACGCCGCAATACCTAACAGCAATTGCAAGTATCCGGCAGTAAAAGAATTGCGTGAGGAATTGAAAGCCGGAAAGATTGGAGCGGTTATTTTTGCGAATACTAATCCTGAATATACTGCCGATAGAGAATTAAATAATTTGCTGAAAAAAACGCCTAACCGCTTTTCATGGTCGCTATACAAGGATGAAACTGCTTCGATTGCATCTGTTTATATTCCTACAACACATTATATCGAAACTTGGGGCGATGCAATTGCTCCCGGCGGAATTGTTTCTATTCAACAGCCCATAATTGCTCCGGTAAATCCGACTTCGCAATCGGTGCAAGAATTATGTCTGAACCTTGCCAAATTGCTAGACGAAACATTCTTGCCCGAAATTACAGGTTACTACGATTATCTTCGTGCAAATTATAAATCCAATTTCCCGGATAAACAATCTTGGGAAAAGACATTGTCAGACGGCATAATTGCAGGTTTGCCGGCGTCAGTTTCTGTAAACCTTTCTCATTCTTCAGCCGGTTTAGCGCAAGCTTTAGGGATGAAAGAAGAAATGAAATTCGACGGATTAATAGGGTGCGTTTCTCTTTCGTATTCCTTGGGCGACGGATATTACTCTAATAACAGCTGGTTGTTAGAGCTTGCCGATCCTATTACCAAAATGACATGGGATAATGTGGCAGTTATGAATTCTGCCACTGCCGTGCTTTCAAATGTTAAGCAAGGCGATATTATCGCCGTTGCTGGAAATCATGGAAGTGTTGAAGTTCCAGCGTATATTTTACCCGGAATGGCAGATGGCGTGGTTGGTCTTGCGCTCGGCTTTGGAAGAACATCATCCGGGAATGTTGCAAATGGCGTAGGCGACAGCGCTTACAAACTTTTTGGCGCAAATGAATCTATTGGATATTATCCGATAAAAGTTGAAAAGACCGGAAAAATATCTGTTCTAGCCGCGACACAAAATCATAATACAATTGATGATGATCGTGAAATAATAAAAGAAACGACGCTTGCCGAATTAGCGGCAAATACTGAAAATAGCAGCGGAATAATCGAACTGCCTATAAGCTTGGTTGATAATTACACATATAAAGGTCATCGTTGGGCAATGACTATTGACTTGTCTGCTTGCACCGGCTGCAATGCCTGCGTCATTGCTTGTCAATCAGAGAATAATATTCCAAACGTAGGAAAAAAAGATACTGCTAATGGACGTGAAATGCATTGGCTTAGAATGGATCGGTATTTTTCGCGCACTTCTGAAGGAGAAGAAAGCGTAGAGGTTTCATTCCAGCCAATGTTCTGCCAGCATTGCGAAAATGCACCTTGCGAGAATGTATGCCCTGTTGCAGCCACAACACATAGTCCGGAAGGTCTTAACGAAATGACCTACAATCGCTGTGTAGGTACAAAATATTGTCTAAACAACTGTCCATATAAAGTGCGTCGCTTTAACTGGTTTAATTATCACAAGCACGATGCCGAGCCATCTAATTTGCTTTATAATCCAGATGTTACGATGCGCATGCGCGGGGTTATGGAAAAATGTACATTCTGCGTTCAGCGAATTAATCATGCAAAATTCCACGCAAAAGATCAGGGGCGTTCGCAAGTCGTGGATGGCGAAGTCGTAACAGCATGTCAGCAGGCATGTCCGGCCAGCGCAATATACTTTGGCAATATCAATGATAAAACAAGCAAAGTAGTCGAATCAAGAAAAACTGTGCGCGGATATCGCGTATTGGAAGAACTAAACGTTCGTCCATCTGTAACATATTTAGAAAAAGTTAGAAATAGGGAAGCAAAGTCGGAAATGTCTGTTCATCACGGATAACAGATTGAATTATGAGGTTTTATCTGAAAACAACAAAGTCAGGGAGAAGGTAACTGATGAGTGCTACAACAGCAGCAATACCAGATGATATGCAAAATGTGAGCGGTTACATGGCAGAAGCAATGTCTCCGAATGAAGAGCCATTCCGTGAGCCGCTTATACTTGGCAATCCTTCAATGCACGATGTTTCACGCAAGATTATTGATATCATTGAAGGAAAAGTTACAGGCAAATATCTTGCAACTTTGGCCGTAACGGCAACTTTGGCGATTTGGGGAATAATCTGCACCGGCTATACTATTGTGACCGGCATTGGAGTATGGGGTTTGAATAATCCTGTTGCTTGGGGCTGGGATATTACCGATTTTGTGTTCTGGATTGGCATAGGGCATGCAGGTACGCTGATTTCCGCCATTCTTTTCCTTTTTCGGCAGAAATGGCGCACAGCCATCAATCGTTCTGCTGAAGCAATGACGATTTTTGCCGTAATCTGCGCACTCTTAATGGTGTTGATGCATACAGGTCGTCCTTGGTTTGCATATTGGCTGTTTCCTTATCCAAATCAAATGCTGATGTGGATAAATTTCCGCTCACCTTTAGTTTGGGACGTATTTGCTGTAAATACTTATTTTACAGTGTCATTGCTGTTTTGGTTTACTGGTCTAGTACCTGATTTTGCAACAGCCAGAAATATGGTAAAGAATTCTGTTGCAAAAAAAATCTATCATTTCTTTAGTTTGGGCTGGACTGGTTCAACCCGCCATTGGCACATTTACGAACTCGCTTATCTTATATTTGCGGCAATTTCAACGCCGCTCGTTCTTTCAGTTCATAGCGTTGTGTCGTTCGACTTCGCAACGAGCGTTATTCCGGGCTGGCATACTACAATATTTCCTCCTTATTTCGTTGCCGGAGCTATTTTCTCCGGATTCGCAATGGTAATGACCTTGCTGATTATTGCTCGTGAGATATTAAATCTAAAAGATTTTATTACACTCAAGCATCTCGACAATATGAGCAAGATTATTCTTGCAACAGGAATGATGGTTGGCTATGCCTATTCTATGGAATTATTTATTGCATGGTATAGTAAGAATACGTATGAATGGGCTACATTTTACAACCGCCTGACAGGCGATTATGCTTGGGCTTATTGGACAATGGTGTCGTGCAATGTAATTTCACCGCAAATTTTCTGGTTTAAGAAAATGAGACGCACTATTCCAGTAATGTTCATTATGTCCATTTTTGTCAATATTGGAATGTGGTTCGAGCGCTTTACAATCATTGCAACGTCATTGCATCACGATTATCTGCCTTCAAGCTGGGGCTATTATTCTCCAACCTGGGTCGAAATTTCTATTTTTATTGGCACTTTTGGCATTTTCCTTACGCTCTTTTTACTCTTTGCTAAATTTGTGCCGATGATAGCAATCGCTGAAATAAAGGGAGTGATGCCCAATGCTCAGCCGCATCATCATGAAGAAAGCCATTAATTTTGAATAATGAGATATTGTTCGCATTTCTATTATTACGACAATGAATAACGATAAATCTTTTGCAATTCTTGGTAATTTTACGGACGTGAACGTTTTGTTTCATGCGGCTGAAAAGGTGCGTGATTCGGGTTATCATGACTTCGATATCTTCACGCCGTATCCCGTGCATGGACTTGATAAAGCAATGGGCGTAAAGCGCACCATTTTGCCGTATATTTCATTCTTTGGCGGAATATCCGGTTTGGCAAGCGCAGTGTTGCTCATGTGGTGGACAGGAGCTGACAACTATAAACTCAACATCGGCGGCAAGCCATTTTTTGCTGTTGAGTTTGGCATGCCTGTAATGTTTGAGCTTACAATTCTGCTCACAGCATTATTTACTTTTGTAGGTATGTGGGGACTTTGCAAACTTCCGCGATGGTATCACGAATTGCAGCATGACGAAGGATTTCAACGCGCTTGTGATGATCAATTTGTAGTGGCAATATTTTCAACTGATAAAAGATTCTCTGCTGATACAACAAAAAAACTTCTCTCAGATATAGGAGCAAGCGATATTCGGCTGGTTGAATCAGGTGCTATTTGAGAAATATCTCCGATTTGTACAAAGAAAATACTTATGGAACAACAATCTACCGTTAAGAAAAAGCGCTTTCCATTTATTCGGATTTTTATAGGATTGGCAGCTTTAGTTCTTTTAGGTTTAATATTTTCCGGTGAAATACCGTGGTATTCCGAAACACCTCCTATCATGGTTTTTGATGATATGGATGATCAATTTAAGGTGAAGCCGCAAGTTGGTTCTACATATTTTGCAGATAGAAAAGGAGATCGTGATCCGATTGAAAACACATTCCCGCGTGATGGCGTTCTTTATCCGCTTGATAAGCCGGATTTTGATAAAGCAGACTCAGTAATTGGTCAAGATCCACTACAACATAGCAGATTTGCATTAGCACGTGGTCAAAATCGCTTCGAAACAATGTGTGCTCCTTGTCATGGAAATGATATGAGCGGCGATGGCACGGTTGCAAAAAAGGGATTCCAAAGACCGCCGAGTTTGCTAGCTGATCATGCGCGCACTTTAACTGATGCTCATATTTTTCATATTATTAGTGCCGGTCAAAATCTTATGCCGGCTTATGCTGACAAACTGCCTGTAAATGATCGCTGGACAATAGTTCAATATATTCGCTCATTGCAGGAAAGCAAACCGGTCGAGTAAGACCGGTATACATAATTCTCCGAACAAACGACACTTGTCAGAGGTTAAAATGAATCCGGTCAAACTAGTAAATACGCCTTTCCTAAAAAAACTTCAAATGTTCAGTTACGCGCTGATAATAATAGGCGCTATCGGAACTGCCGCCGCTTTCCTCGATGATCCGAAACGGGCTCTCGCCGGATATGTCGTGGCTTTTACCTACATTCTCGGTCTTGGCGTTACAGGAATGTTCTTTTCCGCTCTGAATTATGCTGTGCGAGCCGGGTGGAGCGCCGCAGTGCGTCGCATAGGCGAGCTTTTTGCCGAATCTATTTGGCTTATTATTATTGGTTTTCTGCCAATTATTTTTGGCATGAAACAACTTTTTCCATGGGCTTGGAGCGATCCAGCTCAGTGGATTGGAGGCCATGGAGCATATCAGGGACATGCAATTCATATAATAAACGAAAAACAACATGATTTTCTTAATCCCGAGTTTTTCTATATTAGAGTATTGCTTTATATTGCAATATGGGTGGCAATGTACTTTGTTATCGTTCGAAATTCCATAAAGCAAGATGAACAGCCAAATGATTTTCGCAGAACTCGAACAAATTTAAAACGATCAGCACCATTTATTATACTATATGCTCTAAGCACAACTTTCGCCGGGTTCGATTTGCTGATGTCAGTTGAAACTACATGGTTTAGCACAATGTTCGGCGTTTATTTCTTCTCCGGTAATTTTGTTGCTACTCTCTCACTTATAGGAATATTTCTTGCAGTATTGCAAAGAGGCGGATATCTGAAAAATTATTTGCGAGGCGAGCATTTCCATGATATTGGCAAATATATGTTTGCATTCAGCATTTTTTTTGCATATATAGCTTTCTGTCAGTATATGTTAATTTGGTATTCCAATATACCAGAAGAAACAGAATTCTTCTTAAAGCGCATCAATCATGGATGGGAGTATTTCGGATATTTCACAGTTGTGTTTGGCTTTGTTGTGCCATTCTTTTTATTGTTGCGTCAAGATATTAAAAGAAAGACCATGCTCATTATAGTTTCAGGCATTATAATAATGATTGCTCACTATATTGATTTGGCTTGGGTGGTTCTTCCGGCTTTCAGCGAGCATATTCGCTTCGGCTATCAAGAAATCGGAACTTTTGCCCTTATGATGGGATTGTTTCTATTCTTTACTGCAAGCGGATTCCGCAAGTACAGCGCTGTCGCAGTCAATGATCCATACATGAAAGAATCGCTCGAGTATTCCTCATAAAAAATCTCAATAGCTGCTTAATCTTAACTGACCTGACAAAGTATTTTGTCAGGTCTTTTTTTTTGTATATTTTTGAAAGCAAAGCATTTATGCAAAAGGTACATCTCATAAAGGAGTGTACGAAAATGGAAAAGCGTACAATTTACGCTGTAGTAATTATTTTGGACAAGGTTGGTTTGATTTACTAAGTTTGTCAATATATTTTAACTTTTAAATGAAAAACAATGAAAAAAGGAATTTTTACAATAATTGTTTTGTTTGCGACTATTGGTTTGTGGGCACAGACAAAACCATCAGTTATTCAAGAGCTAAGGTTGAATAATGGAAAAACCATTATAGTTTATAGCAACGGTACATGGGAAGAGAAGGTATTAAAAAAACCCGACATTGCCTGGGTATCTATTCCCGCTGGCACATTCACCATGGGTAGCCCCACTGGCGAAATTAACAGATTCAATGATGAAACTCAACATAAGGTAACATTGAGTGCGTTTAATATGAGCAAATACGAAGTTACATTTGAGCAGTATGATTTGTTTTGCGATATCACAGGCAGGAGAAAACCGGACGATTTTGGTCTTGGACGAGACGATCGCCCGGTTGTGGATGTAAGTTGGGACGATGCAACTGCTTTTGCTGAGTGGATGGGCTGTCGTTTGCCTACCGAGGCAGAGTGGGAATATGCCTGTCGCGCCGGAACAACAACGCCTTTTAATACCGGTAATAATCTTACTACATCCCAAGCAAATTACAATGGCAATCATCCATATAACAACAATGCTATTGGCGAGTATAGGGGAGAAACCACGCCGGTAGGCAGTTTTGCACCTAATGCTTGGGGTTTGTACGATATGCATGGCAATGTTTGGGAATGGTGTAGCGATTGGTACGATAATTATTCCAAATCAGCACAAACCAATCCTAAAGGACCTTCAGCTGGCTCTGTTCGCCTGGCGCCGTGGCGGTAGCTGGAGCCCCTATGCGCACTCCTGCCGTAGTGCGTACCGCTTCTACGACACCCCAGACTCCCGCAACTTCATAGGTTTCCGCCTGGTCTCCCCCAAGTAAACAGTGGTTAATTCCATCCTTCCTTTTAAGCTAAAAGAGCTTTGCCAAAAGGGAGTGAGGGACGAACGACCAAAAGGCAAAGCTCAAAAAAAAACAAATCTCCGCCAAAGGCGGAACGCAATATTTTTAAAAAATGCAGATACGAATTTTTAATATACCGATAACAGATACAGGCGAAATGCAGGCAGAAATAAATCGTTTTTTGTCAGCGAACCGGGTTTTGGAAATCGAACAACAGTTTTATCAAAACGAAAAAGGCGGATATTGGAGTTTTTGTGTACGCTACTTAAACAGCAACACAGTTAATTTTCAGCAACAATCAACGAAACAAAAAGTTGATTACAAAGAATTGCTCAATGAAAATGAGTTTGCAATTTTCTCTAAGCTGCGTGAGTACAGAAAAATAATTGCTGCAAACGATGCTGTGCCGGCTTATGCTGTATTTACCGATGAAGAACTTGCAGGAATCGCACGTTTACCTGTTGTTGAAGTTGGTAAACTGATATCAGTAAAAGGTATTGGCGATAAAAAAGTTGAGAAATACGGGAATCAACTGATTGAATTATTCACATCAAAAATTGCAGGAGATGAAAAGGGAGAGTAATTTAATATTGTTGATAGCCGACCCCGATAACCTGCGTTTAGCTTTTTGGAAAGCAAGAAAGTCCAAAGATGGTAAAATGGAAGTTGCCTATTTTAGAAAATTCTTAGATAAAAACTTACTTACGTTGCGTGATGAATTGTTATCAGGCAATGTACAGGTTGGGCAATACCACTATTTTACCATTTTCGACCCCAAAGAACGCCTGATTTGTGCTGCTTCGTTCAAAGAACGAGTTATACACCATGCACTAATGAATGTTTGCCATGCAAATTTTGAAAAGTATCAAATTTTTGACAGCTATGCAAGTCGCATTGGTAAAGGAACTTATGCTGCAATAGAGCGTGCTTCGGCAAATCAGCGTCAATGCAAATGGTTCTTAAAATTGGATGTCCGCAAGTATTTTGACAGTATCGACCACGCAATACTTAAATCAATGCTTGCCAATAGGTTTAAAGATAAAGTATTGCTTCAGATTTTCTTTCAAATAATTGATAGCTATCAAACACTGGAGGGCAAAGGATTGCCAATTGGAAATTTAACCAGTCAATATTTTGCCAATCATTATCTTGCTCTGGCAGACCATTATATTAAAGAAAAATTACAGGCAGCAGCTTACGTTCGCTATATGGACGACATGGTAATTTGGTCAAACGATAAAAACTTACTTCTCAAAATTGGCAATGGATTTAAGTCCTTTATTGAAACTCAATTGTCTTTGACTTTAAAACCATTTTGCTTAAACTCAACGTACAAAGGCTTACCGTTTCTAGGATACATGCTATTCCCCAAATCAGTTTTGCTTAACAATAGTAGTCGTAAGCGTTTTAAAGCAAAATTGAAACAATACACTTATAAACTGAACAATGCAGAATGGAGTCAATCGGAATATCAAGCTCATGTATTGCCGTTAATTGCTTTTGCAAAACATGCAAATACATATTATTTAAGGAGGAATTATAATGAAATGTTGAAAACAGGGTTATAGCTAAATGGGCTCTAATCGCGTGAACCGTGGCGGTAGCTGGAGCAACAATGCGAACAACTGCCGTAGTGCGAACCGCAACAACAACACCCCAGACAATCGCAACAACAACATAGGTTTCCGCCTGGTCTCCCCCAAGCTTAAAAGGAAGGATGGATTTCCACTGTTAAACCGGCTATTATCCCGACCTTGTAAAAGGCAAACATAAAAAATGTAGGAAAGTTTTAGTAAGCCTATAAACTGAAAGACCTTGCCTACTCTTTAAAAAAGGAATGCAGAAAGAATTATGTTGGGTTGCAACAAGCAAGCACAATAGCCCTGCCGCAGGCGCAACACAGGGCTACATATGCCTATTTGCAATCGTTTTAGCCAACCAAACAGAACGACCCTGAACAAAACGAAATTTGAGAATAAGATGACATTTTTAGAATTAGCAGAACGGTGTTTAAAATAGGCGGATTCAACACTGAAGTGCAACAGATTTGTAATTATCAGTAAATACTTGAATTGGAGTTTTCCATCCAAGTATTTTTCTTGGACGGTTGTCTATGCGTCTCATTGCCTCTGTAAGCTCATCATCTTCTACTGATAAAAGCTCTCGCTTTTTAGGGAAATACTGTCTGATTAGTCCATTAGCATTCTCGTTTGTTCCGCGCTCCCAAGAGTGATATGGATGGCAAAAATATGTTTCGGCTGATAATGATTTCGCTATGGTTTCATGATTGCTAAACTCTTTGACATGGCCCCGCTTCCGATATTTCTTTCGCGCATGGCGAAGATGCTGGTAAAGCGTGCCTGACGCTTTCTTGTCCGACCAAATATGTTGATAAATACGCTCATGACTGATGCTATAGCCGATGCGCAAAAGATCGTGTGAAATCTGTTCCGGGCTCAAGTCGAAACATAGAAGCTTCTCTACAATAGAGAGTAGCTCACCTTTGAATTTGAGGGCTTTGCCTTGTCGCCTGTTGCGCTCTTGATATTTCGATTGTGCTTGTTTATGCCTATAGCCTCTTTCGCCTTTATTGCGGCGCAATTCACGACTGAGAGTAGAAGCTGAAACGCCAATATTTGCTGCAATGGTTCGTAATGAAACTTTATTCCTATGCATGATTTCTATTTCGTATCTTTGCTCTTGGGTTAGGTGTTTATAGCCGCTGGGCATATTGTGCTCCGTTTGTGATAAACTCGTCGTTGGGTTGTTGCACTATGACACTTAACCCAACTTTTTAATTATTTCATCCGTTGCACTTCACTATTGAATCTGCGAGATTATTAGTTATCAGTTATTTCTGTAATGTTGTTTAAGAGCTTCGCAATCAACTAAAATGGATATGAAATAGACCTTACCTATCCATAAGCGCGCCAGAGTTGGAATTTCTGACAGTATGACTATCATGGTTAGATTCATAAACGGAGGAAAGCCGAAATCAACAATACAACATCATTAATGGATGAGTTGCTGTTTTTATTCATTGCACCAATATATGGATATTTTCGTTGTGATGCGTGGTTGCCCAAAAAATGATTGTTTATTGTTTGAAAGAAGAATTATGAAAATAAAGCGTATATATCTCGAAGCCGATCCAGATGACGGCTATAGAATATTGACAGATCGTCTATGGCCAAGAGGAATTAGCAAAGACAAAGCGAAATTAGATGAATGGAATAAGGAAATAGCTCCTTCAGCTGAACTTCGAATTTGGTTTGCTCATAAAGCGGATCGTTTCCAAGAATTTGCATTGCGTTACAGATCTGAATTGCAGGAAAAATTAGAAGAATTAGAGCGAATCCGGCTGATAGCCAAAAAAGGCGAGCTTACTTTGCTTTATGGTGCAAAAGATTCGGAGCATAATCAGGCAGTTGTTCTTTTGGAAGTATTGCAGGAACAAACAACGCTGCCGCCAATTAAGCGAAGCGAGCTGCTAAAACCTCTTAGTCGCAACCATCATTTTGGCCTGTTGCTTAGCTGGAAAATACGTCAAGGCCTCCAAAAGAACGTTGATTCAGCAAGAATCGAAAAATATGTTAATTGGATTTGGAGCAACCAATTGCAGGCGCATTTCGAGTTAGAGGAAAAGAATCTGTTTCCTCTTCTTGGCGCAGATAACACATTATCGCAAAAAGCGATAGAATTGCATAATGATCTCAGGCAACTTTTTGGTGCAAATCCGAAAACAAACGAAGTTCTGGATGTCATTCAGAAAAAATTAGACGAGCTTATTCGCTTTGAAGAGCGCGAAGTGTTTAATGAAGCACAAACGCTGATTGAGGTCAAAAATGCGGAGAATCTCAGACCGCCGATATTTCACGATGATTGGAACGATGAGTTCTGGATTTAAACAATTATTGCACAAAAAAGGTCGCGCTTCATATTGGAAGCCGACCTTTTTTATATAAATCTAATGACTTGTGATTACTGAAGCAATATAGATATTTTATCAGTTGCAGTTTCGAGAAATTTTTCTTCGCCTTCAAAGCCTACATCGCGGAATTGTGCCACTCCATTTTTGTCAAGATAAAATTTAGCAGGAATGCCAGTAACGCCAAGTGAGCGTGGCAATTCATCTTTCAGGTCAAAGTAGATTGGAAATGTATAAGTATTTTTAGCAAGAAAATCGCCTACCTGCTTTTTGCGATCTTCCACGCGCTCCCAAACATTAACAATGGCAAATGCCACATCGGGATTATTGCGGTATTTGTCATAAAGTTTTTGCATTGCTGGGAAAGATGAGCGGCACGGTCCGCACCATGTGGCCCAAAAATCCATTACAACAACCTTGCCCTTTAAGTCGCTAACTTTCATTGTTTTGCCATCGAGCGTTGTCAGAGAGCCATCCATTACAGGAATATTCAATTTTGCAACAGCCAAACGCGCTTGCCGAATACTTGCCGAGCGAGCTTTGAGAACGGCTAACGTAGAGTCATATCCATTTTGAGAGCCATAAATTGCAATATAGGAATGATTGAAACCTTCGATAATTTCGGGGGTTTGTCGAGCCGCAGCAATGTAGGCGGCCGCCGAGTCTAGCATTTCTTGGTTGCGCCCTGCTTCACCAAGCATTCCAATAACTTGTGAATAAAATTCATCGGGAGCATTGTCGCCGGCATAAGCGATAGCTTGTTGATAAAGGCGCATTGAAGCATCGTAATTTTTATGAATTTTTTCGATATAAGCTTTTACGCCATAGATAGTCGCAAGAGTGTATTGATTCTCTGCCTCAAATTCGCAGGGAGAAAGAAATGCTGGGCGAACATTCTGCGAGCTGTCTTCTGAGGCAATTATTGCGCGGTCAATCCACCATTGCGCTTGGTCGGCATTGCCTTGTTCGGCATAATAACCGGCAATTTTGCTCATAGTAGAGGCAGGTGCTTTAAGCGGAGGCGCAAAAAAATCGGTGGCGCCGGTTATATCGTTTGATTGGATAAAATTATTAACAACAGCATCTGCGATGCGAGCAGTATATTGTGAAGACGAGAAAGTAGCGATGAATTTTTTTGCTAATGGAAGAAATTCCTCTTTAGTATTGGCAGAAGCAAGCTCAGAAATTAATACTTCCTCGGCAAATTCGCTTTTCGGATGCGCCGCAACATATTTATTTTGAATTTCATTTGCTTTGTCGGTCATATTTAGTATTCTCATTGCACGAGAAAAAGAACGCACCAAATTCTCTTTTGAGGCATCGAAAGGAGCGTTAACTATCGCTTTTAGCTGATCATCAAATTCATTCTTTGTGATTTTTTTTAATTCCAATTTGGCTTGCAGAACGCCGATTTTTGCATGAGAGTTATCGGGATAGAGCATCGCTTCTTTTTCTAAGTATTCGAGTGCACTGCCAAGATCGGCTGTCCTGCGGCAATTTTCCATCAAATTGCCGAAATACGAAACACCGGCGCGTAAATTGGCATAATTCACCGGCTTCTTACTTTGCCCGTATATAAGCTGATCCCAGTACTTTTCTTTGTTGTTGTCAAAAGTTCGCCCGTCTCCAACTTTATACATGAGAAATACTGCATTTTTAGGAATTGTAATTTCAGCTTTATATTCGGTTGAATTGGTTTTCTGCAAATTAAATTGAAATGCAGTTGGCTGCGACAATTCAGCGGAAAAGGCATACATGACAAGCTTTGATGAAGCCATGTTTTTCATAACTTTGTCTGGCGTGTAAATCGCCTGAACAACACCGCCGGCAGCGGGCTGTTCTGTAAGAAAACGAAGGTCACCGGCGCTCAGGCAGAAAGGAGACAGCAAAGAGCTGAGAACCGCAAATCGAACAAGCAGTTGTTTCATAAACATTCAAAAAATAAGGAAACAGAAGCAAACAGCATAATATACAAGTAAGTGACGGATAAACTGCTTCAATTGTGCAATGCTATCATTGAAATGAAAATAAATTGTAGGATTTGCCTTCAATTAAAATTTGTGATAATGCGTTGTGAAAAGAGCGATAATGTGAAATAAAACAACAAGTATATCAATGTAATTAGGGAATTTTCTCGTAATTTTCGATTTTTTCATCAAATCACTATCTCTAATACAATATTACGGAGAGCATGAATACGAAGTTGTTGCATCGAGGTTTTGCGGCATCGGCTTTTGCCGTTTCTCTTATAACATTAATTATGACCGCTCAGTCATCAGTTCCATTTTGGGACTGCGGTGAGTTTACAGCCGCAGCAGTTTGGCAGCAAGTACCTCATCCTCCGGGCGCTCCAATGTTTCTGTTGATAGCTAAGCTTTTTCATTTGCTTCCAATTGGTGGTGATCCGGGATGGCGTGTGAATTTAGTTTCTGTTTTCAGCAGTGCTTTTACAGTTCTATTAACGTATTTGATAACTGTAAAAATCATTGTTGCGCTTCGCAATAAAGAAATTAGCAATTTCAATGAAGCAATTGCAACTTTTGGATCTTCCTTTATTGCCGCTACAGCATTTTCATTCAGCGATACGTTTTGGTTCAATGCCGTTGAATCTGAAGTATATGCAATGTCAACACTTTTTGTGGCATTGATTATCTGGCTTATAATGCGCTGGAATGAACGCGCCGACACACCAGGAAATGAACGATATTTGCTGCTTATCTTCTATTTGGTCGGCTTATCGACAGGTGTTCATCTTTTCAGCATTCTCACTCTCTTTACAGTTGCGCTTATTATCTATTTTCGTCGCTACCAATTTAATATTTTAACATTTCTGCTCACAGGCGTTATCAGCGTAATCGCGTTCGGCATTATTTATCCCGGTATAGTAAAAATACTCCCCTCGATGCTTGGTGGTGATTTTTTACGCACCGAAGCTCGCGAGTATTTATTTGAAAACAACTTTTTTATTCAATTAGTTGCAGTTGCGATATTACTGAGCGCGGTATTTGGCGTTTGGTACGGATTTAAAAAGAATCAGCCGCTGTTAAAATTATTCTGCTCGGCATTTCTATTTGTAATATTGGGCTATAGCTCATATACACAGATTCTTTTAAGGTCTAATGCCAATCCGCCGATGAATGAAAACACACCGAATAACTTTGAGCGCTTGACATCTTATGTCAATCGAGAGCAGTATGGCGATGCACCAAGTTGGCCAAGACGCTTCCAGACAGGCGAACCATACGAAACTCATCATCATCGTTACGACTCGAAGAATAAAAAATGGTCAGCGCCTCCAACCAAGCGCGTTGAAAGACGTGATGGAACTGCCATGGGAGCACCAGATTACAAGCGGATGAAAGTAGATTTTGCGGGAGATATGCGATTTATGTTCTCGTATCAAATTTACGATATGTATATTCGCTATTTCCTCTGGAACTTTGTTGGTAAAGTCGGCGACGTTCAAGATGCTCCATGGGAATTTGTCGGCAGTAAAAAAAGTCAGGAATACAATGCCTACAATTATGCTTCGGGCTATAAAGACGATTTTCCGATACGATTTTTTGCTCTTCCTTTTTTAGCGGGTCTTATTGGTCTTTTTTATCATTATCAACGTGATCCGAAACGCGCCTTTGCCTTCACAATATTGTTTTTGATGATGGGCGTTCTGGCTGCTATAGCACAAAATCAACAAAGTCCGCAACCTCGCGAACGCGACTATTTCTATGTCGGTTCGTTTATGGTCTGGTGTATATGGATAGGTCTTGGCATATATTCTATCGCCGAGCAATTAGAAAAGAAAGGTTCAGTGCTTTCTTTGGCAGCTGTAGCCGCAGGAATACTGCTTGTGCCGGCAAATATGGCATATGGAGGCTGGCGCTCGCATAGCCGCGCGGGCAATTTCCTGCCTTTCGACTATTCTTACAATGTATTGCAAAGCTTAGAGAAAGACGCTATTGTCTTTACTTACGGCGACAATGATACATTCCCTCTATGGTATATGCAGGACGTGGCCGGAGTGCGTCGCGATGTTCGCGTGGTTAATCTTAGCTTAGGGCAGACCGGCTGGTATATTTATGAATTGAAAAATCGCGAACCTTGGGGTGCAAAGAGAATTAAATTATCGTTTAGCGACGATGCATTATTGGCGGATGAAACGGCAAAAAACGCAATTTCCCCAACATATTCGCCATCAGAGTTGGTAACTGTAAAAGTTTCACCAGATATTTTGCGTCAATATACCACCGATCCCTCGCTTATTAACGCCGGATCAATGTCGTTTACTTTTATTGGTTCTGGCAATAAAACAGAAGAAGGCGCTGATGGTAAAGCTTTGTATTTTAATGGAGTTCAGAATCAGCTCGTGCGAGATATTATAGAGCAGAATCACTTTGAACGCCCCGTTTATTTTACGCCCGGCTCGGAGAGCTATGTCGGTTTGGATAATTTCCTACGCTGGGAAGGTCTGTCATATAAGGTATGTCCGGTAGTGCAAGGAGGTTCTCGCGGCAAAACTTTTAACGAGGAAGTGATGGCAAAATGTCTTTTAAACCCATTGCCTGACGATGAAGTGCACACCGAGCCGCACTATGGCTTTAAGTTCCGTAATCTCAATAATATGGCTGTATATTATGATGAAGTTGCACGCCGCTTTATGGACAGTTATCGCATGGTGTATTTGGAATGGGCACTTAATTCTATCAACACTTTGGGAGATAACGCAAAAACTATTAAAATTCTTGACGCTATGAACAACAATGTTTCACCTAAACAATTTCCTATGCCGTATGCATTATGTTATCAAATGGCTGATATGTATCAGCGCGCAGGAGCACAAAAACAAGCGAATACTTATGCGCAAATGGCAATTGATCTGGCAAAGCCGCTTATTGATTTGCCATATTTAAGAAAAATTGATAGATATGCCGATGTGTTTTCACCAGAAATTGCCATTTCACGCTCTTATGTGCTTATGAATGATTTTAGCGGTGCAAAGGCTATACTAAAGCAATTGCTTTCACAATCTGGAAATGATGCCCAACTTCAGTTCGAAATTGACGATCTTGATGTGCAAGAGCTTGAACATGCCAATAAATATGCGGAAGCATCAGCAAAGGCTAACGAGCTTGCTCAGAAATATGATGCGATACCTGAGGCAAGGCAAGTAGCTCAGCAGTTTAGGCTTAGAGCACTACAAGCACAGACAAAATTAGCTCCAAAAGCAGATTCATCTGTTGATTCAAATAAAAAATAGAGAAAAATTCACAAAACACATTGAATGTCGTCGGACATAGTGCCGAGAATTCGCCGCGTGGCGTTCCAAGCAAGGAACGCTACGCGATGAATATATCGTTGCTCATTGGCTTCTTAATGCTCGGTATTAAATGGTCTGCCTATACTCTTACGGGTTCAACAGCCATTTTTTCCGACGCAATGGAAACTATTGTTCATATAGCGGCAGTCAGCTTTGCCTCGTTTAGTATTCGTCTTACATATCGCCCTCCAGATAATAATCATCATTTTGGTCATGAGAAAATCTCGTATCTTTCGGCTGGAATTGAAGGCGGACTAATTATTCTTGCTGCAATCATAATTTTCTACGAGGCGATTGAAAAAATTCTTCATGGTATAACTCTTGAAAGAGTGGGAATTGGAACTGCTCTGACGATGTTTGCGGCAGCAATTAATACATTGCTTGGAGTATATCTTGTTCATACTGGCAAGCGAAGTAATTCTGTAATTATTACTGCAAATGGCAAGCATATTCTAACTGATGCTTGGACAAGTTTAGGCGCTGTCGTAGGTCTTGTTGCCGCTAAATTATCCGGAGTTATGATTATTGACCCGATTGCAGCATTAATCTTCGGCGGCAATATTGTATATGAAGGATGGAAGCTTATGCGCAATTCAGTGAACGGCCTGATGGATACAGCTGATCCTAACTATGAACGCTTGGTTCTTCAAACATTGGACGAATATTGTAAGAGCAACGAAATCAGCTTCCACCGATTAAGAATGAGGGAGACGGCGGGTAAAATATTTATAGATTTTCACATCCAATTCCATGATGGAACGCCGATTGAAAAAGCGCATGCACTTGCAACAGGAGCTGAAAACGCCATTGCACACGCTCTACCAATTGAATCAGATGTGTTCACTCATCTCGAGAGTATGAGTCAGCCGCCCAACCATATTTGACATAGCAATCCAACTTATTTATCAGTAAAATTTTTGCTTAAATACTTGATGCTTTTATGATACTATCCGACGCAGAAATTTTAGAAAACATCGAGCGCGGCCGCATTGTGATACGTCCATTCCGCCGCGAACGACTTGGTTCAAACAGCTACGATGTGCACCTTGGAAAGACGCTTGCCTTGTATATAGACGATGTGTTAGATGCAAAATGTCATAATAAAATTCGAACGTTTGAAATACCGGACGAAGGATTCGTTTTGCAGCCAGAAAAGCTCTATCTGGGCGTTACAGAGGAATATACCGAAACTTATGATCACGTTCCTTTTCTGGAAGGTAAATCAAGCGTCGGGCGGCTTGGCATAGATATACATGCAACAGCAGGCAAAGGCGATGTTGGATTCTGCAATTATTGGACGCTTGAAATTTCAGTAAAACAACCGGTAAAGGTATATGCTGCAATGCCAATCGGCCAGCTGATTTACTTTGAAGTAAAGGGAAATGTTCTCACTCCTTATAATCGTAAAGGATCTGCAAAATACAATGAATTGCATGCAACTCCTGTAGAATCTATGATGTGGAAAAATTTTCCGACAAATCTGTAAGGAGTGTTCCGTGAATCGCTTTATTGATTCAAATCTGGTATTCTCGCTGGTAATTATTGCAACGCTGTTAGCCGGCTGTGCTGAGGATGAGAGTGAAACTGATGATATGCCTGATTTTAATGCAGAGCATATTATGCAGGTGCGTCGAGATAAAGACAAACTATTTCGCGATCCGAATGAATCGCCGCTTCCTAATGATGTTCGGGCAACATTTAAATCGCTTTTATATTTTCCGCCAAATGAGAATTATTTTTTACCGGCAGCATTCGAGCCGTTTGACAATCCTGACACCATAACAATTCTCACAAATTCTTTATCTGAAACTAGAAAGATGCTTCGCTATGGGAGATTTTCATTTTCTATCGGAGATTCAACGTATTTCTTGTTTGCTTTCAAATCGCTGGAAGCGAGCGATCATATTTTATTTGTGCCATTTAATGATGCGAGCAATGGCGTCAAAACATACGCAGCAGGACGCTATCTTGATATAGAAGAAGAGCCGGATGCCAATGAGTATATTCTTGATTTTAACTTGGCTTACAATCCATATTGCGCATACAGCGACCGCTATGTATGCCCTCGAGTCCCGCGCGAAAATCAATTGTCTGTTCAAATTTTAGCCGGAGAGAAAACTTATCATTAAATTGAGAAATAATCTGATGAATTTTGCGTGTAATGGAGCAAGAATATTTGCTTGTAAATATTAAAAATGTAGTTTCTGCTTGTAGAATATACAAAAAAAGCGAAGCATTTATGCTTCGCTTTTTTTGTTAGAATTGTTTATTGGAATTATCCGGCGAATGCCAATCCATTTCCCGGTTTGCGTAATGATTTTGCCGGAGGCAGATCTTCGCCTTGTATAAGTTTTTCAAGTTCTTCTCCATCTAATATTTCTCTCTCGAGTAAAACGCGAGCTGTTTTGTG
>JBDHXA010000039.1:0-28496 GCA_039810485.1 Chlorobiota bacterium
GTTCCGTGTTAAATTATAACCAAATATACATATAATTACTTTATTAACAATGTGATAAATTATAGAACCCTCCTTAATATATTAAGCGACCATTATTTCACATCGAACAATGATTTGGTTATTCACGCATGCGATTCTTGTTTTTATTGACTGATTGGATAAAAATATATCGCTGACAGAACTATTGTAGGATTAAATATTTTGTAAAAATTGTTTGATCACTATATAATTTTAAGAAATAAACACCCCTTGGATGGCTGCTTAAATCAATGTCGAATATTGACGAGATAATTGCTGAATGATAAATGGTTTGTCCGAGGACATTACATACTTCAACTTTACAATTTTTATGAAACATTAAGTCGTCAATTGAAAAGTAAAACTGCCCGTTTGATGGGTTTGGATAAATGTTAGTTACTGATATATTATTCGTTTCGTTAATTCCAGATGTAGAGCCATTACTCTTACTTCCAAATACAAAATATAAATTTAATGCTCCCGTATATGCAAGCCTAAGCAAGGGAGCTTGTCCGCCTTGTTTATACCATATATAATTTGTAGAAATAGTTACAGCATTCGTAACATAGTTTGTATCTCTCTCGATTTGTTTGATTCTAAAAACGTTGTTATGTGATTTTCCATTCGGCATAATAAGAGTTCCAAAACCATCATACAAGGTTGTTGTTTTTCTTTCGCCCACTAAAACAGAAAAGCTAGATCCGGTGAATATTTTAGCGTTTATAACAGATGATTTGTTAAATAATATTGGAAATGCAATGCTTGCAATAGGTCCTAAAGCATAATTAATCGAAGGGCTTCCCAATCTATGTATGATTAATGTGTCATTACTGTAGCTGTAAAGGTTTACAGTAACCCCTGTTATGCCTGTTTTAAATTCTTCTATTGTTGCGTTTGGGTACGTAGCGCTAACAAAATGCTGTTTTGTGCGGAACGAATCTACATCAATCAAATTTTGAACATTAAATGGCAAAGAAGAAAAATTCCAAGTATAACCGTTTCCTGTTTCGGAATCTAAATTATTTGTTATCGGATGATATTGCAAAATCATGAGGGTGTCGTAGTCGCCGATATTTGGCATATCTGAGCTTGTAAAATTTGGCTGAGCATAACCTATTGAAATTGTAAAGCTGTAAAAAAATAAATAAATA
This sequence comes from Chlorobiota bacterium, assembly GCA_039810485.1. GTDB lineage: Bacteria > Bacteroidota > Ignavibacteria > Kapaibacteriales > UBA961 > JADZAA01. The sequence continues at coordinate 1,170 of JBDHXA010000039.1, forward strand.
AATTGTTTCATTTTGTTTCCTAATTAAGTTGTCAATTCGCATGTATTTTCATAATATGCCTCGTTCTTTATAGAGGACTCTGGCTCCACTTTATATTTTCTGTCTGCCACAACAAACAAGTACTTTATACTTCTCGCCAAAAATAAGAAAATTATGTTATTTGCATATTAATGTTGAATCTGCCAATTCATCCACATATAGTTCTTTAACAAAGAATTATGTCTGCTATCACGCATTTAACTCGAAAACATGAGCATTTTCCGTAGTTTTGCGCTTAAATGCACTCTGCGATGTGTTGCTGACATTGCGTCGCATTTGTTCAATATGCTGCCGCGAGCAGCAAACTGTTATTACCAACTACTTAAGTTGTATTATGTCGAAACCGTTTATCCGTATTGCTTCCGGTCAGGGATTTTGGGGTGATTTGCTTACTGCCCCTATCGCACAAGTTTCCAAAGGCCCTGTTGACTACCTTATGCTCGATTATCTGGCGGAAGTTACAATGTCCATTCTACAAAAGCAAAAACTGAAAAATCCTGCACTTGGCTATGCAAAAGACCTTGTACAGACCTGTGAAGAAGTGTTGCCGCATCTTTTAAGCAAAAATATTAAGCTTATCACAAATGGTGGCGGCGTCAACCCAGAAGCCGCACGCGACGCAGTGTTTGCAGTAGCGCGCAAACAAGGACTCAAAGGATTGAAAATTGGCATAGTTACTGGAGATGACATTTTACCGCGTATGAACGATCTGATTGCAGCCGGACACGATATGAAAAATATGGAAACCGGCGAGCCGATTGCAGGCGTTAAAGAGAAACTTCTGAGTGCAAATGTCTATCTTGGAGCATTTCCCATCGTGGAAGCCCTGCGTCAGGGTGCAGATATTGTGATAACAGGTAGAACAACCGACACCGGACTAACGTTAGCGCCTATGATATATGAATTTGGCTGGGCCGCCGACGATTGGGATAAGATTTCAGCAGGAACTATTGCCGGACATATCAACGAATGTGGAGCGCAGGCAAGCGGCGGAAATTTTCTTGGAGATTGGCGTTCTATGCCTGACATGGCCAACGTTGGCTTTCCTATCATCGAGGCATATCCCGACGGAACATTCATAGTTACAAAGCACGATAATACAGGAGGCGCTGTAACTCGCGAAACCGTCAGCGAGCAGCTTATGTATGAAATTGGCAATCCTGCCGAATATATTACGCCGGACGTTGTTGCAGATTTTTCATCTATTCATCTTGAAGATCTTGGCAAAAACCGCGTTCGTGTCTTTGGCATTACCGGCAAACCAGCAACCCCGTTTTTGAAAGTCAGCGCCAGCTATGCCGATGGCTATGTAGCGTTTTCTACGCTAACATACTCTGCACCAGACGCCTATGAAAAGGCGCAGGCTGCAGACGCAATTCTGCGCAAGAGGTTGGATCAGCTCGGCTTGCAGTTCGATGAAATTCGCACGGAGTTCATCGGCATGAATGCCTGCCACGGCGCAATAGCAAAGCCGATAACCCCTAATGAAGTGATGATGCGTGTGGGAGTGCGCTCTCGCGACTATAATTCGGTGGAGCGATTCGGCAAGGAAATAGCACCTTTAATTCTTACCGGTCCTCCGAGCGTAACTGGATTTTCCGGCGGAAGACCAAAGCCAAGCGAAGTTGTCGCGTATTTTCCTGCTCTGATTGCAAAATCAGTCGTGCAGCCCTCTGTGATTGTAGAAGAACTCTAAACCTACGTGACACAGGAATTTACACCGCGCATAAGTATCGTTATTCCCGTCTTGCAGGAGGAAAAACTTCTACCCAAGACGCTTGAGGCATTTCCAAAGGAATTGCGAAAAAAATACGAAGCCGAACTTATTGTCAGCGATGGTGGCAGCTCCGATGCAACGCTGAGCATAGCCGAGAGAACAGCCGATATTATAGTGCGGCATGCGGAAGCCCGTCGCCAAACAATTGCCGAAGGGCGAAATCGCGGTGCAGAAGCAGCGTCCGGCAGGGTGATAATTTTTATAAATGGCGATACCGTGCCGATAAATCCAGAGCAGTTTTTAGAATTTGTTTATCGCTGGGCAGTATCCTCAGAGGATAATGTGAGCGTCGGAGCAATAGCATGTCCGGTGTTTATCGCTCCAGAAGAACGCCGTAGAAGCGATGCATTATTCTCGGCTTTTTATAACGGATATATCAAGCTCCTTGTAAATGTGTTTCATTTGGGCATGGGACGTGGAGAATGTCAAGTTGTCTGCTCCGATTGTTTTCGCAAAGTTGGTGGCTATAATCCACATATTGCAGCCGGCGAAGATTTTGACTTGTTCAGGCGCATGAGCCATCATTGCAAAGTGCATTTTGATTCTTCATTGCCGGTATATGAATCGCCGCGACGATTTCGTCGCTACGGCTATGCGATGATGCTGCTGAGCTGGACTGTTAATGCATTGTCTGTGATGTTTTTTGGCAAATCCGCCTCAAAAGAATGGGAAGCAGTGCGATAAAATAATTATTTTTCGACTAATTATTAGATGCTGCAATTACTTAGATTCTTCTAAAAATATATCGTTAAAAAACAGCATTAAATAATAACTTACGGCATTAAAAAATCTTCAATATTGTATCTCATCCTTACATCAGTTTTTCATATTTCTGCAATTGTGGAATTATTCTATTTGTAATTTCATGTTGTAAAAGCGACAGCAATTTTTTCTTTACAAAATTGCGATGTGTAACTAATCCTATTTCTCTAAATGGCGGGTCTGCGGTAAGCGAGCTGACATATTGAAATTCCTCTTTGGAAAAATACTGCAATGCAAGCAAAGGCAATAGTGTTTTTCCTTTATTGCCCTTTGCAAAACGAATCAAACTTTCAATTGAGCCGGCTTTAAAATTAATATGAATGCCGATGTTATACTTTTTCTTGCTAAGTTCACATATTTTCATAACTTGGGAGCGCATACAATGCCCTTCTTCCATTAGCCAAAAATTTTGCAGATCAATTTCTTCAATTGAGATGTTTTTCGGAGACTTTCCCGACACATCAAATAGAACAAACGGTTCTTTATAGAGCGGATATTCAACTATATCGTCGTCATTAACCGGAGTTGAAAGTATGCCAATGTCAATTTCTCGTTTTTTTAACTTCTGAATAATTTCGCTCGTTGTATTCTCGGTTATTTCTAATAATAGTTCTAGATAATTACGAGAAAAATCAGGCAAAAAAGAAGGAAGTATATATGCCGCAACCGTAGGTATGCATCCAATTGACAACACACCTTTTATTTCTCCCTTCATCTCTGTTATCATATCTTTAAACTGTATTATTTCATGCAGAATTATCTTAATTCTTTCTATAATTGTTTCACCTTCTTTTGTAGGCACTACCGGCTTTTTTTTCCTATCAAAAATTACAATGCCTATCTCATCTTCAAATTTTGCAATCATTGTGCTAAGTGTTGATTGAGAAACAAAACACATTTCAGCGGCTGTTTCGAAATGACGATGCTCAGCCACCGCCAGTACATATTGAAATTGCTGTATATTCATCTATATTGTAGATATTGTTATTGATAATATCGTTTTTATCGAACAAATATAATAGTTAACTTTGTAAAGTCAGTTCATGCAAAGTGATTCCTTAAAGAATAATTTATGCCGGACATTAATAATAAACTGCATGGCATTAACATTCGCTTCAATAACACTTATGCGCGACATTGTTTCACTCCCTCTTTCAGAGAGGCACAACTATTATAAGTTATGGATAGTAAAAAGAAAAAATTGACGTCTATTTCCGGCAGGCCTATTGCCGAAAATCAAAATGTAAAAACGGCAGGCAAAAGAGGTCCAATGCTATTGGAGGACTTTTGGTTTTTAGAAAAACTGGCTCATTTCGACCGCGAGGTAATTCCGGAAAGAAGAATGCATGCGAAAGGATCGGGTGCGTTTGGTCATTTTACGGTAACCGACGACATTTCAAAGCATACTAAAGCTGGATTGTTCTCTGAAATAGGAAAGAAAACACCGATATTTATGCGATTCTCAACAGTAGCAGGCGAGCGTGGCGCTGCGGATGCTGAACGCGACATACGCGGCTTTGCTATTAAATTTTACACCGAAGAAGGAAATTGGGATTTAGCTGGCAATAACACGCCTGTATTCTTTCTTAGAGATCCGTACCGCTTTACAGATTTGAATAAAGCTGTAAAGCGCGATCCGCGTACAAATCTACGCTCCGCCAATCACAATTGGGATTTCTGGACCTTGTTGCCCGAATCGCTTCATCAAATCACTATTACAATGAGTGACAGAGGCATACCGGCTTCATATCGTACAATGCATGGCTATGGAAGTCACGCGTTTAGCTTTATAAATGCTGAAAATGTCAGAACTTGGGTGAAATTTCACTTCAAAAGCGAACAAGGAGTCAAAAATCTTACAAATGAAGAAGCAGCGGCAATAATTGGAAAAGACAGAGAAAGCCATCAGCGCGACTTGTACAATGCAATAGAAAATGGAAATTTCCCGCGTTGGAAAATGCAAATTCAGCTTATGTCCGAAAAGCAAGCAGAACAATGTGGCTTTAATCCTTTCGATCTGACGAAAGTATGGCCGCATGCTGATTATCCGCTTATAGATGTGGGGATTTTGGAGTTGAACAGAAATCCTGAAAATTATTTCGCCGATGTTGAGCAAGCCGCCTTCAATCCTGCTAATGTTGTGACCGGAATTGGATTTTCGCCCGATAAAATGTTGCAAGGCCGTTTATTTTCTTATGGCGATGCGCAGCGGTACAGATTAGGTGTAAATCATTATCAAATACCGGTGAACGCTCCAAAGTGCCCATTCAATAATTATCATCGCGACGGAGCAATGCGAACAGACGGCAACGAAGGTTCGACAATTCATTATTTCCCTAACAGCTATGGTCAATGGGAAGAAAGCAAAGCTTATACTGAACCTGGATTAGCATTGAGCGGCGACGCGGCTCACCATGATTTTAGAGAGGACGATAACGATTACTATACACAGCCCGGCAATTTATTTCGCTTGATGACTGCTGAAGAGCAGCAGAGACTATTCAAAAATACTGCCGCAGAAGTTGGAGGAGCGGAAAGATTTATTCAAGAACGTCATATCATAAACTGTTACAAGGCAGATCCAGCTTATGGCGAAGGAGTTGCGAATGCTCTTGGCATAGACCTTAGTAAATTGAGTATTCAATAATGTTTGCAATGCACCTACAAAAAAAGCCCGAAATTTAATCGGGCTTTTTTTATTTATTATGCTGAATATTCTATGCAGATTTAACTGTAAAATACAACAACGCGATTATACAGATTCTATTACACGCTGCAATTTTGCCTGCACCTCTTTTGCTACTTCTCCGAGTTGATCGTTTCTGACTGCCATCATCGAAGCGACCGGATCAATTGCGCTAATTTGAATTGTATTGTTGTCTGTTTCCTGAACAATAACATTGCACGGAAGCATTGTGCCAATTTCCTTTTCGGCTAATAAAGCCTTGTAAGCAAACGTTGGGTTGCAAGCGCCTAAAATTTTATACTTTCTGAAATCAACATCTAATTTCTTTTTTAATGTCTCTTTTACGTCAATTTCGGTTAGCACGCCGAAGCCCTCTTTTTTAAGTTCTTCCGTTACTTTTTCAATTGCTTCGGCAAAATCGTATTGTACAGTTTTTGAAAATGAATAACTCATGATGATTAAACCCCTCTGTTTTGAATTAAAGAATTATACAAATGTATCTGTTTTTTATTCTATGTTCTGCAACTTTTGTTACTTGTTGAAATAAACATGAAACAATCAGTCGCAATTTGCAGATGGTTTGTGATTTAACCTATTTGCAGAATACAGCGTGATAATTGAATTTTTTATTATTGAAAATATCTGCTGTATTCTTTATAGGACTTTTCTAACTTTAAGATAATGTCTTTTGCTTTGTTAGCGTCTGTTTCCTTTTCCAAATTTTCCACTAATTCTAGGTGCGGATGCAGCCATTTATGCAGTTCTTCATGACTTTTCCCATCCATAGTGCAACTTTCAATTAAAATGTCGTTCTGCTCCTTAATTTCTTTTGCTAGAATGTGATAGTCAGAAAGATTTTTTTTCAAATAATCGTTGACCAATGCTTCGCCTTTGGCTATAAATGGCTTCATTTCTTTGTTTACAGCCCACTTTTTACCGTTGTTTAATTCGATAATTTCTGAAGCCTTCGGCTCAATTTCTGTGTTTATTTGAACTTTTTGCTGCATTGTCTGTTTAACATCAGGCGTATTGTTGCAACTCCACAGAACGATGCTGCATAGTGAAGTCAGTAGCAAGTGTTTCATTGTTGCACCTAAATTTTGTTGCTGTCGGAATAAACTGTGATTTGTGATGATTATTGTAACGATTATGAGCCATTAAAAGTGTTCCATGCAACTATTGATGCGTTGTGCTGCTAAGTATGGCAGATGAATATCTAACGAGCGGCATATTTATCTATACAATTATTTGATACATAGAAAACTGCTTGCTTCTAAATATAATTTATTCGATTAATTTCAATATCTTTCAAAATAATAGGATTGTTGAAAAAACGAATTAAACGTCAAAGAAAAAGTATATTTTTGTTTCAATCAGTCCATAAGGGGCCACACAGATAATTGTGAGAATAAAAAAATGATGCAATTCCGCAGAATGCAATAAATAACATTACTGTACAAAGTTTTATGAAACATAGTCTGCCCGATTTCAACTTGTTGTGGGACTATTCCAATCCCGCCAAAACAGAAAAAAAATTTCTCGAAATATTGCACATTGCTGAAAATTCTGATGACAAGGATTACCACGCGCAGTTATTAACACAAATTGCAAGAACTTACAGCTTGCGTCGCAAATTTGAAGAAGCGCATGCTTTCCTCGACAAAGCTTCAGTGCTTATCAGCGAAGAAACTCCGATTGCAGCGGTTTGCTTGCTGCTCGAGCGAGGGCGCACGTATAATTCAGCCGGCAAAAAAGCATTATCTATTCCATTGTTTCGAGGGGCGCTCGATCGCGCTCTCGCTACAGATTTAGATAACTATGCTGTGGATGCTGCGCATATGTTAGGCATTGCATCACCAATAGAGGAGATTCTCGAATGGAATCTCCGTGCAGTTGAAATATCTGAAAATTCCCATGATGCAAGAGCAAAACAATGGTTAGGAACGCTTTATAATAATATTGGCTGGACCTATTTCGATCAGAAACTATATGACAAGGCAATAAATTTTTTCCGTCGCAACCAAGATTGGTGCAAAGAATATGGATTGATGCGTGAGGAAAGAATTGCTATCTGGTCTATTGCCAAAGCGTTGCGCATGCAAGGATTTATACATAAATCACTAGCAATGCAAATTGATATTTTAGCTTCAATTGAAGCGTCCGGCGAGCAAGATGGCTTCATATTTGAGGAAATAGGCGAGTGCTTGTTATCGCTGAATCGCAATGAAGAAGCGGCACACTATTTTAATTTTGCACATAATTTGCTGTTACAAGATATTTGGCTCAAAGAAAATGAACCTGAAAGATTAAAGCGAATGAAGAATCTAGCATATCAAAAGCAAGAATGAAAATGTTGCATTGAATTATTTAGCTGTTTAACCGCGCAATCCTCAAAATTTACTGTTGCGATTTGTTTGGATGAATGATAAAAATTGTATTTCAAAAGGTGTTTTATGGCAGATTCATTTTTAACTTTTCAAAAATTTAGCGACCTAAATTTAGCAAAAAATGCCGGCAGAGTGCTAAAACAACACGATATTCAATATGAGATTGAAACAAGCGGAAACAATTTTGATCCAAGTTTTGCTTTCAACTCTTTTGACGCAGAAATTCGTATTAAAATAAAGCAAGAAGATTTTGCTAATGCACGCAATGCGCTGGAAGAATTTTACAGCGAGACATTAGAGAATGTTGAGTCGGGTTATTACTTATTCGATTATTCTGATACAGAACTAAAAGATATTGTTGCCAAACCGGACGAATGGGGGTACTTTGACTATCTATTAGCTATAAAAATTTTAAAAGATAGAGGACTCGAAATTAAACCGGATGAGATTGAGAAGCTAAAAGAAAATAGATTAAAATCGTTGTACGACCCAGCTGCAGCTTCTAGGATGTTGATTCTGATTGGATATACTGCAGCAATATTTGGCGGAATATTAGGACTTGTAATTGGCTTGGTAATATTTTCTAACAAAAAAACGCTGCCTAACGGTCAAACGATATATATTCACACAGATAAAGATAGAAAAAATGGAAAGATAATTGTTGTTGTTTCGGTAATTAGCATATTGTTTTGGCTTTTTACATATTCTTGGCTTTTAAAGTATTAGGCACGCTGCAACAAATATAATATATGATGTAATATACTATTCGGGCTAATATGCTGCCGCAAAAGCCCATGAAATAATTGTTATTTCTATGCAGCATTGCAAATTATTCAACTTAAAGGAAAATGCGCTCGGAAATATTGAAGCAATTCTTTGTTATAGGAAATTCAAAGCGTTAGCTTGTTTTTTGCATAAATAAATCAGATGTATTTACTAAATAGATAATATCTGTATTTGCTTTATTTATAATAGGAGAAATATATATGTTCGGTTTTATTAAGAATTTGAGTATAAAATGGAAAATTCTTTTGCCTATTTCTATTATCTCTTTATTCGGTGGGGCATCACTTTATGTATATTTTTCTTCAGTGTTTAGAAACGCCGAAATTCAGTCGTTGAAGACCAAGGTAAGCACGTTGGTAAGCGTTTCGGAAAGCATGCAGAAATATATTGCCATGCAAGATAAAAAACAAATATTTAGAAAAGATTTGTCATTAGATCAACTATTGGCAACAGTACCTATTGTTTCAGTTATGGCAGTCGGAAAAGAACGAGCTGCCGATTTGGGCTACAGCTTTAAAATTCCTAATAATAATCCGCGCAGTTCGCTGAATACTCCGGATGAATATGAAAAGGAATTTTTGGATCGTGCAAAAAAAAATAATATAAAAGAAACATTTGAAATTGACAAGAAAACACAACAGCTTCGCTATTTTAAAACTATTGCCGTTACTTCCGATTGCTTGACGTGCCATGGCGATCCTGCGCAATCACAAGCATTATGGGGCAATAGCGAAGGCAAGGATATAACTGGCGGAAAAATGGAAAACTGGAAAGAAGGCGAGATGCAAGGCGCTTTCGAAGTATTGATTCCATTAGGTCCTGTAGAAGAAAAAGTTACTAAAGAATCACAGATCATCGCCGGAATTGTCGGCGGAATATCTCTGCTTATTATTTGTGTTGGCTGGTTTTTTGCAAATATCTTAATTCGTCCGATACGCACGTTGGAAAATGCTGCCGCAAAAGCTGCTGACGGTGATTTTACCGTTTCGGTAATATCGAACAACAATGATGAAATTGGGCGGCTTTCACAAACATTCAATAAAATGAATGAAACTAACAACTATCTCTTCTCTCGAAATAATGAACAGACAACGTATTTGCGTCAATCCATAGATGAAATTCTTGAAGCTATGCAGGATTTCTCTCATGGCAACTTAGAAGCAGAAGTTGCTGTGAAACAGGATGATGAGATCGGTGAGTTATTCAATGGATTCAACGAATCAGTTACGAATGTGCGGACTGCGCTGATGAAGATACAAGAAATAACCGCGCAAGTTCAAGCTGAAAGCGATACTATTGCTTCTGGAGCACTTCATATCGCCTCCGGCTCGCAGCAGCAGGTACGTCAATCCTCAGAAATTGCCGCATCAGTCGAACAAATGGCACAAACAAACAGCGAAACAACGCGAAATACTTCTATCGTTGCCAATACAGCGCAAACAATTGCGAATAATGCTCAAAACGGAGCAGATATTTTAGCTGATACAAAAATTGTCATTAATGATATTGCAGCACTAACAACGCATAATGCCGGCAATATAGATCGTTTGGTAGGCAACATGGTACAAATTGGCGAAATTGCTCGCACAATTGAAGACATTGCCGATCAAACTAATTTATTGGCTTTAAACGCGGCAATAGAAGCGGCGCGCGCTGGAGAGCAGGGGAAGGGTTTTGCCGTAGTTGCTGATGAAGTCCGAAAACTTGCAGATCGAACGCGAAAGGCAACATCCGAGATAGGCGGAAGTATAAAGACTATACAAAAGGAAGCAAACGATGTAACCGAATCAATGAATAAATCGCGAGCGACAGTTGATGAAGGAACCCAGAAAATGGAGCGAGTAGTAATAGTTTTCGATCATATTACAACGGATATCAATAATTTGTCAAATCTTATAAATCAGGTGGCTGCCGCAGGAGAAGAGCAATCGGCAGTCGTTGCTGATATTGGTCATAGCATATCAGATGTAAATCATGTTTCGGAAGTTCATTCATCCGATACACAATCATTAAACAATTCTGCGGAAGTTCTTCATTCATTAGCGGAAAGATTAGGAGGTGAAGTGCGTAAATTTACATTTTCTTCAGATAAAAACTCCGCTGAAAATAAAGTTGGAAATTTTAGGAGTAAGACGAAATCGCTGCCTAAAGAAAGCATCAGATAAAAGCTGATGTTTAATATGTAAAATTAAAAAATCATGGCGCTAATCAGCTGAAACATTTTATTTAGCGCATAGACAAGTCGTGTCTATGCGCTTTTTTTTTTACAATCTGACGAAATTACAAAATCTATATTGAAGATATTTTTATTAAAATAGTTGTTGCTTGTTATTAAAATGTTGTAATTTGCTGAGTAATTTTACATATCAGAATTTGCTTTATATCTCAAATATTCATAGAAGAGCCCATTTTAAAAGAGTGTTTATAAAAATTCCAGACGAAATATTATCTATTTTTCAAAAAAACATATCTTTTAAGAGCTAAAAAGTCGTTTTTTTGCCATTTTCACTTGTAAATCAGTAAAAACTGCACTTTTTCACCATGTTTTCTTTGATTTGAAATATTACACGGCTTTTCGGAGTGGGCTCATACAATGCAAAGCTGTTTCGAAACAACTTCGTCCTACTGCTCGTTCATGTCGAAAACTATAATGTTAAACATAGTGATGAAATGTGCTTTAGTTTTTTAATCGAATAAATTAATATGCTGAAAAAATTGAATTTCCTTATTCTTAAGAGTTTGGCATTAGTTATGCTTATACTAAATGTTGTCCTAAGAGAAAAGCATAATAACGTTAATGAGTTCTGAGGCGTGTCTTTCGAAAGTATATTGCTTCGTTTGCTGGAAAATATTAATTTTAATAAGAAAAAACTCGATATACTCTATTCGGAGATTGAAACAAATGGAAAATGAAGATCATCCAATACAAAATAAAGACATCATAGGAACACAATATCCAAGTTTATCCGAATTTGACGCATCTGATGAAAGAGCTATTAACAAAGTGATTCTCGATCATACAGCAGCTATAATTATGGTCTTGGACGCCGAGGCGAAAGTCAGAGTGTTTAACAGATCAGCAGAAGTAATAAGCGGATGGAAAAATGAAGACATCATTGGCAAGACGCTGTGGGATACTGTTCTGCCACCAGCTAATTATCACAGTCAGAAAAATAAATACGTTGATTTTCTGTCAACCAGTAAAGTGCAGTCAGAAATGTATCAAAATGAATGGATACATTCACAAACCGGAGAGCATATTTTTATCGAATGGTCAAACACGGTAATTCCAAGAGCAAATGGCAATATTTTGATTTCGGTAGGAATTGATATTACAAGAACACTTGAGATTCAACAGTGCTTATTACAAAGCAAAGAGCAGTACCGCAATCTTGTTGAGAATATTCATGATGGATTGATAATTGATGACAGCGCAGGAAATATTGTGTTCGCAAATGACCAGTTTTTGAAAATGTTTGCAATTGAACGCGCTGATATTGGAAATATAAATCTAAAAGACACAATAGATTGCGAGTATTGGGAAGAAGTTCGCACACGACATGAACTTCGGATAAAAGGCCTTGACATTGAATCGCATTTTGACTATAAAGGGAAACGAAAAGACGGAACATCGCTTTGGGTCGAAGCAGTTGTTGTGGCTCTGCGCAATTCTGAAGGAATAATTACCGGTACTCAATCAACAATTCGTGATATTTCTGATAAAAAGAATGCCGAGATTGAAAGCGAGCGATACAAACAGCTTTTAGAAAAAACCGGTGAAATTGCCAGCGTTGGAAGCTGGGAAATTGACGTTAACACAAAACAATTCCGCACATCGCAGCAAGTGCGCAAAATACTCGGGATGCTGAACGACACGGAATTTGGCAGAAAACTTAATGCTGAAAATGTTAGCAGGTATACTTTGCCAGAATTTACCGGCTTTTTATTGCAACTGCTTGAAAAATCAATCGCCGATGGATTAGAATGGGACGAAGTATTTCCGTTGATAACTTCAGACAAACGTAAAATTATTGCTCGCGTTGTGTGCAAAACAGAAAAAGTAGAAGGAAAAGTAACAAGAGTATGGGGAGCGTTACAAGATATAACTTCGATGAAACAAGCAGAATTGGCGTTAAAGGAAAGCGAACAGACCAATAGGCTTATATTGGACTCTATGCCCGAAGCAATTATTATTATAGACGAAAACGGCAGAATACTTCAAACAAACGAAAGAATACGCGATGTTTTTGGCTACGTCCCCGATGAAGTTGTCGGAAAAAACTTAGAAATTCTTTTGCCGGAACAATACCGCAAATCACATGCAATACTTTCTGCCGATTTTATTAAGAGAAAAAGCGAACGTATTAAGGATATAAATAAAGAGTTTGCATCGCTTCATAAGAACGGCTCTTCTTTCCCGTCTTCAATTACTTTAACGCCGATTATCTTTAGAGGAAACGATGCTGTTCTTGCCACAATTCGCGACGTAACCGACCGAAAAATATGGGAAAAACGAATGATGCAAGCACAGAGAATGGATAGTATAGGAACTCTTGCCAGCGGCGTGGCGCATGACATTAACAATATTTTAACGCCAATTCTTATTGGTATTCCCATACTTCGCGCCGAAGCAAGTAGCAAACGTAGCCACGATCTGTTGAAAATGATTGAAAATAATACCAAACGAGGTGCCGAATTGATAAAACAAGTGCTGTCGTTCGCTCGCGGCATAGAAGGCGAACGCACCGAACTTGATATTCGTCGTATAATTGATGAAATACGAACGCTTGTTCATGAAACATTTCCCAAGACCATACGATTGCAAATTAAAATTTCGCAAGATATACCGCTTATACTTGGCGATATGACTCAAATTCATCAAGTTATGTTGAATCTTTGTGTGAATGCGCGCGATGCCATGCCCCACGGAGGAATGATTTTCATAAGTGCCGATCAGGTTGTTATTAGCGATACAAGCATTATAAATCAGCCAAATATAAAAGCCGGTCAGTATCTATTAGTTAAAATTCAAGATCAAGGTGTCGGCATTCCACCGGAAATAGCAGAAAGAGTTTTTGAGCCGTTTTTTTCTACGAAAGAACATGGCAAAGGCACTGGGCTCGGCCTTTCGACAGTAAGCACTATTGTAAAAAGTCATAATGGATTTATAAATTTATACAGTGAAGTAAATAAAGGTTCTACATTTAGCATATATTTACCGGCATTGCTCTCTGATGCAAACGCTGAAAGCATCAAGGCAGACAAAATTATTTCAATTTCAGGAAATGACGAATTAATTCTGGTGGTTGACGACGAAGCCAATATTCGAGACACAACTCGCATAGTTCTTGAGACGTATGGCTATAAAGTAATAACCGCTTCGGATGGCGCAGAAGCAATTGCAGTATATGCTCAATATATTAATGAAATTAAATTGATTGTTACCGATATAATGATGCCACACATGGACGGCGTATCCCTGATACGAGTATTGAAAAAAATGAAGCCGGACATTAAGGTGATTGCTGTGAGCGGACTGAAACACGAAGCTCAACTGAATGAAATGGGCGTAAAAATTCTGACAAAACCGTACGCTAGTGACGCTTTGCTTTTCCAAATAAAAGAATTGCTGGCAAAATAAATCCTTATATTTTTCACATTCAAGGAAAAAGCCATGAGTATAATTTCCGTCAAAAACTTGAGCATCAAGTGGAAAATCCTCGTGCCAATCACTACTGTGTCATTAATTGGCGGAGTGGCGATATTCTTCTATTTTTCGTCTCTTTACAGGGAAAGTCAGATTTCTACATTAGTAACAAAGGCAAGAACGCTTATTTTGATTTCCGAAAGCATGCGCGATTACATTGCGAAGCAGGGAGCGCACGACGTATTCCGCAAGGACTTGACGAGAGATCAAATTTTAAGGACAGTCCCTATCGTATCAGTCATGGCGGTGGCCAGAGAGCGCGCCGAAGATTTGGGCTATAAGTTCAAACTGCCGAATATAAATCCACGCAATGCCAATAATGAGCCAGATGATTATGAAAAGAATTTTTTATCGCGGATCAATCCGCAAGATCCTCCAGAAACTTGGACAATTGACAATCAGACGCAGCAGCTGCGTTACTTCAAAAAAATACCAGTAACGCAGGGTTGTTTGAAATGTCATGGCGATCCGGCTACTTCGCAAGAGATTTGGGGCAACAGCGATGGGCTTGACAATACAGGCGGTCGTATGGAAAACTGGAAAACAGGTGAAATTCGCGGAGCGTTTGAGGTTATGATGCCAATGGGCCCGATCAATAAGGCGGTGGAGGAAAAATCGTTTGTTATTGCCGGAATTGCCGGCGGCATTTCACTTCTGATAATTCTTATCGGCTGGTTTATTGCCCGAAGTTTGGCGCGGCCTATTCGCGCACTGGAATTAGCTGCCGAGCGCGCAGCCGATGGAGATTTTAGTGCTTCAGTCGCGCTGAAAAATAATGACGAAGTGGGACGCTTGTCGCGAGCATTTAATAAAATGACAGATATGAACGGCGAATTATTTTCTAAGAATAAAGAACAAAACGAGTATTTACAGCAATCTATTGATGAAATGCTTGGAGCAATGCAGGAGTTCTCCAATGGCAATCTTGATGTTGAAATAGCTGTTCGCCGAAACGATGAAATAGGGAAAATGTTCGGCGGATTCAATGATGCAGTGGCAAAAGTGCGTTCCGCTCTTGCCAGAATACAGTCTATTTCTGCGAAAGTTCAGTCGGAAACAGATGCAATAGCAGCAGGTTCTCGGCAAATAGCATCCGGCTCGCAGCAACAGGCACATCAATCTTCCGAAATAGCCGCTGCGGTCGAAGAAATGGCTCAGACCAACGGCGAAACAACAAGAAACACAACGGTTGTAGCGGACACGGCTCGCACAATAGCCCAGAGCGCCCAAGACGGTGCCGGCATACTCGGAGAAACTACGGTTGCTATCAATGACATTGCTTCGCAGACCTCAGGCAACGCCGATATCATCGACAATCTTGTGGGAAATATGGCGCAGATTGCCGATATTGCCAGCGCCATTGAAGACATAGCCGACCAAACGAATCTGCTTGCTTTGAATGCAGCTATCGAGGCGGCTCGCGCCGGCGAGCATGGAAAAGGATTTGCAGTGGTGGCCGATGAGGTGCGCAAGCTGGCGGACCGTACGCGCAAAGCAACGGCTGAAATAGGAGGCAGCGTCAAAGTTATTCAGCGCGAGGCGAATAAAGTTACAGAATCAATGAAGACCTCGCGCGTTACCGTTGATGCCGGTTCGCGCAAAATGGAGCGCGTTGTGAGTGTATTCGCAAAAATTACCGATGAAATTCGCGGACTATCCGACCTAATCAATCAAGTGGCTGCCGCAAGCGAGGAGCAATCTGCCGTAGTAGAGCAAATAAGCCGAACCATATCCGATATTAATCATGTAACAGGAGAGCACGCAATCGGCGCTCAATCGCTAAGCAACTCATCGGAAATATTGCAAGAATTAACCGGAAGCTTAGGCGAAGAAGTTCATAGATTTAAATTTTCTTCATTGGAAGCAGGAGATTCTGCCGATCAAGTGCTAATTGTCGAGCATCAAACAAAACGCCTTCCTCAAAATCCTATTCGACAAATTAAGGCAAGTCATTGAATCGGAAAATGTGTAAAATATCAAATTCCGATTCTAGCTTGTAATGAAACACCTTTATAGAAACGCATGAGCAACAACACAATTGCCCATGCGTTTTTTTCAAAGAATATCAAAATATCTTCTCTTCAAAATCTTTTTTATAGTAAAAAATTGCGACCATAATCTTGAAATTGGCAATTTCTTCTAATATTTCGGAATTTTGCAGGAAAAGGATAGTTTTCTATGAATATTCTGTTGCAAGAAATAAAAGTTAAAACAAGCAAATCTTGAATGATTATGAATGGAAATACAAAGATTTCTGCTTGTGCCTGACAAATTGATGAGATAAACAAGCTCAGGCAAGAGAGAATTTCATGATTGAGTTAAGGTGATGTTAGATATGCTGTTTAAACATATTTTTAAGATGTTGCTCGGATTTTCTTTTGCTTTTGTTTTGCATGGAGCAGTGATAGTGTGCGCAACGACGCAGAGGTCGGGTGGGCATGAGTTTGACTTGTCGGAGACACCGATTGATGTGATTAAATTTATTGGAAACAAGCGATTTACCAGTACCGAATTAGCCGATGCCATTTCTTCGCGCGCATCAGACAGAAGCATAACTCGTGAAATATTTCTTTTCTATTACCGCAATTTTTATAGAAATCCGTATTGCCCGCCTCCAATAACAGAGCGATTTAGAAACATTGTTATATCCTTTCCCGACGGCTTAAGATATTTTTCAGAAAGCGTTGCTCACGATGATAAACATATTATTGAAGAACTTTACAATCAGCATGGCTACCACGAAGCATCAGTTGAATATGCGTTTAACAATGATTCTCTAAATAAAAAACATATTCTGACTTTCATCATAGACGAAGGGAAGCCATACTACGTTCGCTCTATTGTCTTTACAGGCCTGCAAGATTTGCCTTCGGAAATATGGAAACAAGTAAAAGCAGAAATGAAAACGGATTCAAATATAGTTTTCGAAGAATCTCGTGTATTGCTTCAGGCCAATGCCATTGAAAATATTCTTCAAAACAATGGCTGGTATTTTTCAACATTCCAGAATGAAAAACCGTTAGTTTATACTGATACTTTGTCAAATACAGATAGTGTTGCCATAAACTTTACACCAGGGAAGCGCATTAAAATTGGTGAAATAAGCGTTGCGCGCCAGCTTAACGAACAAAGCGTGATCACTGACGACTTAATATGGGCGGTTTCTGAATTGCATGAAGGAGATTGGTATTCCAGAAAAAATGTACTTACAACAATAAATGCATTGTATCAATTGGGCGTATACGATTTTATTTCTATAGATACAATTGGACGCAAGCCGACGCTCGACAGCAATAGTGATGTATGCAATTTGCAAATATTTACACGCTACAAAGAGCAGGGCGAGTTTAACCTTTCACCATTTTTAAATCATACGGCAAACGATAATTTGACTAATTTCGGCGTAGAAGCGAGTATAGCTCATAGAAACGTATTCGGAGCGGCGCAAAATCTTAATTTATTTGCCAGATATATTTGGAATGATTTCCAATTTAATCTGCCACAAGGATTTAGCTCCGTAAGCTCAGAAATTCAAGGCGGAGTTTCGCTAAGTCAGCCAATTTTGTGGTTTTGGAGAAACTGGCGCATCAGTGGCAACGCGCAAACGATTTATTCCCGGCGTTTCGTCATTCCGCACGTTGCAGTCAATACTTTTTCTGCAAAAGTATCTCTGCCTATCGTTCTGCCGCCATGGGTTTATTTTACTTCGATACTTCCTGAATTTTCCGGCGAAGTGCAAAGCGTTGATCATGGAGAGCGGCTACCTTCTACAGAAGTGCTCGGCAGCGACCAAGTCGGAGTTATTGAGCCGCTTAGGATATTGTATAAATTCACCGGGAACACGTTTCGACTTACAGGCGTTACGACAGGCATTAATTTGGCGAGTGATAATCGCAATGATCTCTTTAATCCGTCTAAAGGTCATTTATTATCGTTTAATCCAGAAATTGCTTTTGGACCTTTGGCATTATACAAAAAAATACAAACGACTTATTTACAATTTGAGCCGGCGGGCGTTCAATCAGTTTTTGCTGCAAAAATTCGTCTTGGACATATATTTGCCGACAGCGGCAACTATATTCCGGTAGAACGTTTGTTTTATGCCGGCGGAGCCAACAGCGTTCGTTCGTATGGTGCTCGTTTGTTGTTCGATCCTTATGCAACCAAAAGTTTGCCAGATTCAATCAAGCATCCAGAAAACATCGGAATCCTTATCGGCTCTAAATCACTTATTGAAGGAAGTTTCGAATATCGCTTTTCCTTTGCTCGCCCGTCGTTAGTCAATTCCTTTATTGCATCTCAGATAGAACGTATGGGAGTAACGTTTTTCCTTGATTACGGTTCAACGTACAACTCGTCTTCGGCGTCTCCAAACTTAGCTGAAATACTTGCCAATATAGCAGTTGGCTTTGGCGTTGGATTTCGATATTCAACTCCAGTCGGGCCGTTTCGGCTTGACGTTGCCACGCGACTCTACGACCCAACTAGCGTCGATCGCACGTTTATCACACAGCGCAATCCTATTGATGATATGCAGCTGCATATTGGTTTGGGCCATGCGTTCTAACAATTCAATATGTTGTGTGCGTTTCCTAATGTTGAACATGGTCTATTCGATGATAGGTAGCTTGATTCCGCCGCCTATGGCGAGAGTTTTTATATTCCATGTGTTGAGTCCATAAATCCTAATAGAATAGGAGGTGTCGAGAAACCACGTGTCAGAGATAAATGCCGTAAAAGAAGCGCCTGCATTATAATTTGTTTCTTGCAGCTGCGATTGCATCGGATTAAATGGCGCGATATTGTGGAAAGATGAAGCAGATATTGCGGCATCGGCAAAGATCTTTAGATATGTTTTCGGGATATTAGAAAAACCTGTTTCAATATGCGCCAATACTTCGTCTTTGAAATCATCTTGACGGTGATTATATCGTGCCTCGACTTCTATCCAGCCGGTTTTGAAAGAATATCCAATTTCAATTCCACTAATTATTTGTGTTGTACCATCGCTTAAAAACGGATAGTCGGTGCGTCCTGTATCCGGCGTGGAAAACCCCGGCGGCAAACGCAAAGCTCCTGAAAAGGATGCCACAAATCGATCTGTTTTCACCACTTGCCAGCGCGCTCCAAAGCCAATCCAACTGGCGTGAGTTACTGAAAATTTGCGTCTCGTTTCATAGTCAAAGTGCAAATTGTCAATAGAATATGTTTCTGTAAGCCCAAATGTTGAAAAAGGCATATCGAATACGGCAGTTAGATTGTCAAGAATGCCATATTCGGCATATAGCCCGACGCCATTGCCGGAAAAATCGGTTGCATAGCGACGCTCCAATAAAGTAGTTTTATCAATATCTTTGAAGGAAATAATTTCAGAGCCGTCATTTTCACGATAACTTGCGGCAGATGAAGAAAGATAATAAACCTTTGCAAAAAGTCCTCTTTGGGGTAGTGTCCAGCCGCCTGAATATGTATTAGCGGGAAAAACAAAAAAGAGAGCCAAAATGAAAATTGAACAATAAAAACTATGATGGCAAACAATGCCGGACTGCTTCATGATTTGTATTTGCCTATTCAAAATATAAAGTCAAATGATAAATAATCTGCCCTAAGATACGATTTTTTGTATTTTTGCCGAAGTAATCGGTAAAAATACTGCATGAATACTCCTGCTCAAGAAAAACCTCGGCTTCTCAAACAATATCTTCTTGTAATCGGCTCATTTGTTGTCGGCATATTTTTACTTGTCGTTATAGCTGACAAATTTATAATGCCGATAATAATCCATTCTTCATCCACAGTTGTAGTTCCAAATTTTGTGGGAATGTCGCAAGATGAAGCAAAAGTGCTGATTGCCGAACGCGGTTTGCAAGTTGCAGGAATTCGAGAGGTTTATAGCGACGCGCTTGCACGAGGTTCTATTGCCAATCAGCTGCCATATCCGGGCGCCGAAGTAAAGGAAGGGCGCAGAATATATCTGTCAGTCAGCAAAGGCAAAGAAATACTCAAAATGCCACGATTATTAGGACTTACAATGCGTGATGCGCGGCTTGGATTGATGCGTATTGGGTTGCAAATTGGAAGCATTACGTATGAGTTTAGCGAGTCTGTAGAAAAAGATAAAGTTATGAGTCAAAGCTTTCCAATTGACTATAATGTGCATTATGGAGAATCGGTTGATATCGTCATCAGCAAAGGGTCGGAACGCCAAATTACAATGCCAAACGTGGAAGGACTTACACTTGACGAAGCCAAACAAACACTTGATGATGCAGGGATACTATATGCAGTAGAATATGAGAAAAACGGTACTTTGCTTGCAAATACTGTCATTGCTCAGCAGCCAGCCGCAGGCGAATCGTTGCAGCCGACAACTAAAGCACTTCTGACTGTCGTAAAAGAATGATAGAACGCTGTACTCAATATTGCAGACAAGGAGCAATGAAGTCCGATGCAGCAATCAGCGTTTGGTGCGCAGCGTCAGCGGCTTTGCAAGATCGCGATGCTCTTCGCGATGGTTTGGAAGAAGCAATTTCTTTAAAAACGTCATTATTTCTTCTCTACGAAATTTTACTTCAAAATTATTTATTTGCAGGTTTTCCGGCGGCAATTGAAGGTTTGTCTACATTTAGCGATATTCTTCGATTTCATCGAATAGAATTTTCTCCGTCAGATGCTCAAGAGTATGATACAGTAGCATTTTCTGAAAGAGGAATGCAGCTTTGCGAAGCGATATATGGAAATGTGTTTGCTCGAATGAGAGCGTCTGTTTCGACAATGTCGCCTGATTTGTACTCTTGGATGATAATTGAAGGCTACGGAAAAACACTATCGCGAGAGGAAGCCGACATTACAATTCGAGAGCTTGCGATAATAGGCGTTCTTTCAGCACTTGGATGGCAACGGCAATTATTCTCGCATATTCGCGGCTCTATGAATGTTGGTGCTTCTATCGAAGAAGTGCGCCATGCCGTTGAAATTTGTCAATTTCTTGTGCCACATCGAGCAGAGAAAGCCGTCAATACATTCACAAATGCAGTGAAACGATGATCGTCGAAATTAACGATTGCCAAAGTATGTGGCATCAATAAAATTATCGTCTGAAACATCGGATTTAATTTGATTTTTAATTGATATATTTTCTTCCTTAAAGCTATATTCCTCGCCTGTTAAACTGCTGTATGCAGTACGAGCGCAACTTATTTCTTTTTTCTTTCTGTTTATTTGATCTTCCAGATTTTTTCGTTGTGCAGCTATCCATAATGTATTTTTCAGGAGATCTGATAAAATAAACGGCTCTTCATTGTGCAGTTTCTGTATTTTTCGCCGCTCCCTCTCTACTTTCTGACGCAACTCCTTTTCCTTGCTTTCGAGAGCGGATATATCTGTCATGTTGCCGACAAAATGACGAGTTGAATTTACTTCATCATCAGCCAATACATGAAAGAGAACTTGCATTTGCTCCTTGTTTTTGGTTTCATAAGCGGTCTGCACCGAATTCCAATATTTACGAAAAGCATCAGAAGATTCAGATATGTCAGGGTGTAACTTCTTCACAATTGCGCGATACATTTTAGGGAATTCGTCGTCACTAATTTTTCTTGCCGATAGAGGATTGCGTTCGTCCGGCGGCTTGTCGAATACCTCGTGCAAACGTTGTCTCATTCGCTCAAACTCTTTGGCAACTATGGTGTCTACCAGATGTGTTGTATCAGAAGTTATAAGTTCTCCGCGTTGTTTTTTCAAGCCAAGCAATTCTACTTTACGTGCTATTTCGGCGGCTTCCAAGGTTTTTCGCTGAATTTCTGTCTCAAGGTCGTGAAATAGCGCATCATACTCTGCTGTTAATTTTGGGCGACAAACCTTTTCTAAAGAAAACCATTCTTCAAGCAACGAATGTAATTCTTGCTTCAACGTAGCAATGCTGCGTAGCAATCGTGCTGATATTTCATTATGCTGCAATTCTTTGTGCACTAATTCATCCTTTTGATAAATAGGAAGTTAGTGAAGAACGACAAATCGTTTTAATATTATTTTGCCATCAATTGTGATTTTTGCAAAGTATTGTCCGACTGGCAGTATTTTCGCGTCTAAAAATATAGAAGCTTTGCCTGATTGTATTTCTATTTTTTGGGAAAGTGATGTATTTGCTCCTAAAATATTGACGACTTCAATAGCTGCAAAGCCATTAAAATTGTTTTTTAAAATATCAATTTTAATAGAGTTGTCAGCTGGTAGAGGATAGATGTCAATTTTGTCTATGGTGTCGGACGTTGCAGCTATTTGCGTTTTAGTACCAGCTGCAATGACTGTAAAAGAATGTTGCGGAAGCACGATTGCTCCATTAAAAGTTGGATAGTCGGTTGCAGGTTTTATTCTTTCTGGCGCAGTTACTTCATTGCAATCAGTATAATGATCGGAATATAGCAAAGTTCGCCGCAATTTGCCGGTATGCAAAAATGACGAAGGTATTTTTACGGAAATTGCTGAATCAGGGTGGCGATTCACTAAGGCAATATAAATTGAATCTGCTGTGCTAACTGACGCGGCGTCAATAAAAGGAATATCTTTTTCTTCTTGAAAATTATATGTATCTGAATATATTTTCAGGGGCTGCAATATGCCGCCGCCAAATGGCCGTATCATTACATTTGCATAATAAGCTGGATTTTTATATAAAATTCGCTTTTGTGTTGCTGGGTTCATAACGTATGAATATATTCCGGCAAAAAGAGTTCTATTTGACAAATAATATAAGTGCGACCAATTTACCATGTGCATATACGTCAGCGCATTCCACAAACCGCTGCTGAGCGACCCAAATCTTCTGTCTATCAATAAAGAATCTGTGGAGCTATTGTATCTTTGCCACCACTCGGTTACAGCAATTTTCTTGTTTGTGGCAAATCCATTTGAATTCAATGAAT
Source organism: Chlorobiota bacterium (assembly GCA_039810485.1). Classification (GTDB taxonomy): domain Bacteria; phylum Bacteroidota; class Ignavibacteria; order Kapaibacteriales; family UBA961; genus JADZAA01. The sequence continues at coordinate 24,238 of JBDHXA010000039.1, forward strand.
TTTGAAGCCAGCCCATCCATTTATTATTAAATTTTGAGTCTGAAACTAGTAATTTGTACCATAAATCAGATGAATAAACGGTGTCTAACCCATAACCCGTGCCAAAATGAATTGATAATAGATCAATTTCTTTTTGTGCTGTGGTAACAACTTTTTCACTCCAATCAAAACCCCACGTGTCGCCGTTAAACATACTAATTATATTGGGCGAGATTTGCTTTATAGCACGTGAAAATTGTATTGCGTGCTCGGCATATTTTTCCGGAGTGGTGTGTCCAATTTCCCATTCGCCGTATTGTTCGTTTCCTATTTCTACGTATTGCACATTATATGAGTAAGGATAACCGTTCGTAGCTCGCATCGCCCCAAATTTAGAAGCAGTTGAACCATTGCAGTATTCTATATAATTTGCGGCGTCTTGCGGAGAACTGCTGCCAAAATTTATGGTTAATTGCGGCTTTGCGCCAATATATTCGCAAAACTTCATAAACTCATCTGTGCCGAAATCCATCCGTTGATAATCGTCTACCCAGTCCATAATAGGCGATGTTCGCTGGTCGCGGTCTCCGATGCCATATTCCCATTGAAAAACTTCTTGGTCGGAAAAACAGCCGCCCGGATAGCGCAGCAACGGAAGCGAAAGATCTTTAATTGCATCAGCAATTTCTCTTCGTATGCCGGCAACATTATCATCAGCCATGAGCGACGCTTCGTCTAATTGCAACCAGCCTGCGCCCTCGCATAAAAAAGCAACTATAACTTGACCGGAAACCGGTATAATCGGCACATTTACTTCGGTCTTTTGCCATCTGCCTTCGGAAAATCGAATCGCATGAGAAAACAATTCCTTTGACCCGTCGGCAGTCAGAATCTTCATGGCAGCAGATCGTGCATCGCCCCGGGCGTATACGTAAAATGTATGCGAAACATTTCCTGTAATTATTACGCTTTGTTTGACGCCTGTGGCTGATTTTGAAGAGTCGTTGCGAATGATAGTTTGCGCATAAACGCCACGTCGGTTATATCCTCCAGTATCGAGGCGATATGTTGTTGTGGCCAAAGCGTCTTGCTGACCAAATGGCAGCCATGAAGCAGCAATGCCATTATACATTCCAGCTCGGTCGAAACCTCTATGCGTAATTTCTTCGGCGCACATGCCAAAAGGGCCGTTTATTACATCGAAGATAAACTCGATAAAGCCGCCGAAAATTTCGGGCTGAACAATTATTTGCTCGGTTGATTCATCATCCGGAATAATCTCTGCGGTCATTGTCTGCGCTTGTATATCACATATATTGCAAGCAGTTGCAACAGTAAATATCAATGAAAAGCAAAGTAGAAAAGCGAATAATTTTGAACGGAAAGTGCGGTGAATATGCTGTGCAAACCGCTGGCAATAATTGTAAAAATTTGGCATAAACATCAATGGTGCGTAATTTTCCAATGATAAATACTGTCAATTTCAAAAATACTGAAAAAACTTAGTTTATGACTAACGATATTAATGAAAAAAAGCAATTAAATACGCACGATATTAACGAGACGCTCAGCTCGATGCGCAAAGAATATGCGGAGGGTTTTTTGAATGAAGCAGACATTTTTCCAGATCCATACCATCAATTCGAAAAATGGTTTGAAGATGCTGCTCAACAAGTGCCGGAGGCAAATGCTATGACTTTGGCAACTTCAGATGCTCGCGGCCGACCATCTGCCAGAATTCTGCTGCTAAAAGGATTCTCGGCGCAAGGTTTTGTTTTTTATACTAATTATGGAAGTAAAAAGGGAAGAGATCTTGCTGAAAATCCGCAAGCGGCACTTCTATTCTTTTGGGAATCGCTTCAACGGCAAATCAGAATATCCGGTACGGTAGAAAAGCTGTCCTCAGAAGAATCTGACGCATATTTCCAAAGTCGTCCATTAGAAAGTCGCTATGGAGCTCTTGCTTCACGGCAAAGCGAAGCGGTTGAATCGCGTCATGAGATCATGAAGCGATATGAATCAGTAATTTCACAATACGGCAATAATCCGCCGCGACCTGAAAACTGGGGCGGTTATCGCCTTATTCCTGATGAATTTGAATTTTGGCAGGGACGCACAAGCCGATTGCATGACAGAATGCGATATCGTTGCGAAGGTGGCGATTGGATTATTGAACGACTTTTCCCTTAATCTGTTAGTAACATTCACTTTGTAATTTTTTGCATTCCACATCAAATAACCACACAAAACAAATGGATAAAGTACTTGAAGTTAAGAATTTAACAACAGTGTTTCGTAGTGATCGGCAAACCATAACCGCCGTTGATAATATAAGCTTTTCGCTTACGCGCGGTAAAACTCTTGGCATAGTTGGAGAATCCGGATCAGGGAAATCTGTTACTTCTTTATCGGTAATGCGCCTAATTCCAAACCCACCGGGAAAAATTGCAGGAGGCAAGGCAATATTTATTGAAAAAAATGGTGATAGAACTGATCTGTTATCCTTGACTGACGAACAAATGCGGAAATATCGCGGAAACCGCATTTCCATGATTTTTCAAGAGCCGATGACTTCGTTGAATCCCGTATTCCGTTGTGGCGATCAAATTGTCGAAGCAATTATGCTGCACCAAAAATGCAGCAAGGCGGAAGCATGGCAAAAAACGTTGCAATTGCTAAAAGAGGTGCAGCTTCCGCGCCCCGAAACAATGATGCTGCAATATCCGCATCAGCTTTCTGGCGGACAAAAACAGCGCGTGATGATTGCCATGGCAATGTCGTGCAACCCTGACATTCTTATTGCAGACGAACCTACTACTGCACTAGATGTAACTGTGCAGGCAACAATATTGGAATTGATGGGCGATTTGCAACGCAAACACGATATGAGCATCATGTTTATCACACATGATTTAGGTGTGGTTGCCGAGATTGCCGACGAAGTAATTGTCATGTATAAAGGGCGCATAGTAGAAGCCGGCTCGGTAGTGCAAATATTTGGAAAACCACAGCATCCATACACAAAAGGTCTTCTAGCTTGTCGTCCGAGATTAGATAAAAAGCTGAAAATTCTTCCTACTGTTCGCGATTTCATGATCGAATCGCCTGATGGTGTGATTAGCGAGCGAGAAACAATTACTGTTTCCGACAAATTGGCATCTCTGGCTTTTTCTGATGCCGAGATTTTTGCTCGTAATGAAGTGCTGAAAGCCAAAAAACCATTGCTTGAAGTGCGCGGTTTAGAAGTGCATTTTCCGGTAAAAACAGGAGTATTTAGTATAACAAGCGGATATGTAAAAGCTGTCGACAACATTTCTTTTTCCGTCATGCCCGGAGAAACATTGGGCTTGGTAGGCGAGTCGGGCTGTGGAAAAACAACAACCGGACGCGCAATTCTACGGTTGATTGAGCCAACTGGCGGACAAGTAATATTCGACGGAAAAAATGTGCGGGAATTATCGTCGAGTCAATTAAAAAACCTGCGAAAGGATTTTCAAATAATATTTCAAGATCCTTACAGCTCATTAAATCCGCGTTTGTCCGTTGGCGGGGCAATTATGGAAGCTCTTACAGTGCATAGTATTATGGATAATGAAAAGCAGCGGCGCGACTATGTGTTCTATTTGCTCGATAAGGTTAATTTGCTGCCAAATCATTACTATAATTATCCTCATGAATTTTCCGGCGGACAGCGTCAAAGAATCTGCATTGCACGGGCACTTGCATTAAAGCCAAAATTTTTGATCTGTGATGAATCTGTGTCGGCTCTCGATGTCTCGGTGCAGGCGCAAGTGCTTAATCTGTTAGTTTCTCTTAGAAATGAATTTAATCTTACATATATTTTTATTTCGCACGATTTATCGGTGGTAAAATTTATTTCCGACAGAATAGCCGTGATGAATGCCGGAAAAATAGTTGAAATGGGTACAGCACATGATATTTATGCTAATCCCCAAGAAGATTATACACGCAAACTTATCGAAGCAATTCCCAAAGGAATTTTTGAAAATAGAAATAATAACATATCGGCAGCATAATAATACACATAAAAAGAGCGCTGTTATAACGCCGCTCTTTTTATGCTTTTCTCTATGAAGCAACAATAATATTTGATAAACTCTAAGCGCTGTAATATCAATTAATTGTTGTTTTGCAATTGCGAGAAAAATAATTTGCAAGTCGAGTAATTTTAAATATTATCTCGCGCAGATTCAACAGTGAAGTGCAACGGATGAAATAAATAAAGAGTTGGTTTAAGTGTCATAGTTCAACAACCCAAC
>JBDHXA010000040.1:0-28115 GCA_039810485.1 Chlorobiota bacterium
GAATATATATGCGAATTTTATTATCTTTATTTTAACTTCCTTCAATAAAATAAACACCCTTTTAAGAGGGGGCTCATGCAATTTAATTAAATTAGTATAAAATGCGAATTTACAGAGCCGGCTTTTACTCTTATGTCATATAATTGAAAACGAAAATAATGAAAAAAATCTCTGTTCTTGGAGCGGGTATGGTTGGAAGCGCCATCGCTCGAGATTTAAAAACAAGGTTCGATGTAACGTCTTACGATGCTTATGAACATAATTTTAGCTTGTTGCATGGTGGTGGCATAAAAACGTCACTCTCTGATTTGCGTAATTCCGAAAATATTCGTGATGCAATAAAAGATGCTGATATAGTTGTTAATGCATTGCCGGGCTTTATGGGATTTGAAACGCTTAAAACCATTATTCAGTCGAAAAAAGATGTGATAGATATTTCCTTTTTTCCTGAAGACGCGCTTCAATTAGATAATCTTGCGAAAGAAAATCATGCAACTGCAATCGTTGATTTTGGAGTAGCGCCGGGCATAAGCAATTTTATTTTGGGGCATCATTACAATTCAATGCAGATAGATGATTTTGTCTGCTATGTGGGAGGTCTGCCCAAAGAAAGAATAATGCCGTTTCAATACAAAGCACCATTCTCGCCGATTGATGTTATTGAGGAGTATACGCGGGAAGCAAGATTTGTGCAAGACGGGAAGATTGTTGCAAAGCCGGCTATGACTGACAGAGAATTTCTTCATTTTGACGAAATTGGCACTCTTGAAGCATTCAATTCCGATGGATTGCGCTCGCTGCTAACCACCGTCAAAATACCAAATATGATAGAGAAAACTCTGCGATATCCGGGACATATCGAGAATATTGTTATGCTTCGCGACATGGGATTTTTCTCGCACGACAAAATTAATATAAACGGAAGCAATGTGCAAATTATTGAGTTCGCGTCCAAGGTGTTGATAAATCAATGGAAATTACATGAAAACGACGAGGAATTTACCATTATGAAAATTGGCATATCTGGTAAAGAAAACGATAAAAAAATAACGTATGTATACAATTTGCTTGATAGAACAGACACAGCCAATAAAATATCGTCAATGGCTCGCACAACCGGCTATGCTGCAACGGCTGCAGTAAATTTATTCGCCGATAATCTATTTAATAAAAAAGGAGTTTTCCCACCTGAAAATATTCCTGTGAACAACAATATCTTTGACTATGTTTTTAATTATATGAATGAGAGGAATATTGTATATAGAGTTGACGCAATATTTGAGAATAATTGAATGGAGTTTAAGTAATAAACAATAATTGCAAAAATACAATCATAAAAAAAGACGAACTATTGCTCGTCTTTTTTTTATACAAAATATTTATCAAGAAACTGATCATGCGGTATTTCAATATTTTATTGTGTGGGATAACTCTTGTTCAGCCAGTCGACCTTTAGATTTGTAGAGAGATTTAGTAATTTGTGATTGGTAAATTTCATTTCGTTAAGCAATGAAAAGGCCGGGCGAATATTTGGGCAATTCTTAAATGGACAGCAACCGCAATAAATGACTATGTTTGCCTCTCTAGGCAGATTGCTTGCTCTTTGCCTTAACTTTTCAATATTGTCCTTGTCGCTGCCTTCACCAATCTCGATAGAATTTTTGATTGTTGCCGATGGACCTATGCAGAAGATATGTATGTTTGAATCCTTGCCATCATTAATTAATTGCGCTAATTCCGACGGTTCTAATAGTTGCTGCTGCGTCCAAGGATCTGTGCTTGGTTGCTTGTTAATTATTGAAAATGCATAGATTATGATTGCAGTAGCGATGACAAAAAATGCAGTAGTGCCGTATTTTTTCATGATTTGATGTTCAGTTATATGAGCTAATATTCGCTAAAAATAGCATTGGAAAAGATAAAGTAAAAATAAAAAAACTCTTGTTATGAACACAAGAGTTTTTAAAGGAAAAGTGACCCCAACGGGATTCGAACCCGTACTGCCACCTTGAAAGGGTGGTGACCTAACCGTTAGTCGATGGGGCCGACTCAAATTAGAGAACACAAAATTACGAGGAAAAGTCGAGATGACAAAGCATTTTCTATAATTCTCCGTAAATTTGCCAGAATACAGCAGTTAATAAATATAGTGTAAAGGTATAGTTAATATGGATATTGCTTCTCAATGGTATGCTGAATCTCTAAGGTTTGAGCATTCGTCTGGAAAATATCTTCAGCGATTTACAGCATCTCGCATAACGCCCGAAACTCTTGATAGTTTGCTTGCAGATGGATGGAGGCATTTCGGCGAGGAATTTTTTCGCGATAAGATTGGATATGTCGACAACTCGTTTGCAGAAATTATCCCATTGCGAATAAATTTAAAAAAATTTGTTCTTTCGAAAAGTCATAGGCGTACACTATCAAAAAATACTGATGTCAAAGTTGAAATTTTGCCTGCAAATATCGACAGCGAAGCTGAGCGTGTATATAAAGCACATACAAAGCGTCTGCCTGGAAAATCTACCTCGTCTTTGTATGATATTTTGTCCGATAATCCCTCAATTGTTCCTTGCATGACAATTCAAATTCGTGTAACTGTATATGGTGAACTGGCTGCTGTCAGTTATGCCGATGTCGGCAAAAATTCTATTTCCAGCGTTTATGCAGTTTTTGATCCAAAATTTTCACGTCAAAGTTTGGGAATTTTTACTCTTTTGAAAGAAATTGAGTTTGCCTGGCAAAACAATAGAAAGTTTCTTTATTTAGGATATGCTTATCGAGAGCCGTCTATCTACGATTATAAAAAACAATTTGCAGGAACAGAATATTATAATTGGCATGGCAAATGGCTGAAATTCACTCCTTAAATAAATGTATGTCACAATAAAAGCAACAACAACTTATTATGATCCCATCACCTTATTCGCATAATGGTTCAGTATTAACTCTTGGTATTCTCGGCGGCGGACAGCTAGCCAAAATGACTGCTCAGGCAGCTTTTCGCATGGGATTGCGCGTTGCTGTGATTGAGCACGGAAAAAATTCGCCTGCTGGCGCAATGACTCATCTTGAATTTTCCGACGGATGGACAAATCCTGATGCCTTAAAGAAATTTATAGCCGCGTCTGATATAATTACTCTTGAAAATGAATTTATAAAACCGTCAATTCTTGAAACCATATCCGAAAAGCGCGCTGTTTTTCCAACACCTACAACTATTGCTCTTGTACAGGATAAATTCACCCAAAAAGAAACTTTTGCAGATGCCGGAATTGCTGTAACGCCTTTCGCGGCGACAGCTACGCCAAAGGAAGCGGCAAAATTCGGCGAAGAACATGGATATCCATTTGTAATTAAAACACGAACTCTTGGATATGACGGATACGGCAATGCGAGCATACATAATCCTGATGACTGTGCTTTGGCATTCTTGCGTCTTACAAGTGGCGATGCTTCCCGAAAATTGATGGCAGAAAAATTTGTCAAGTTTTCAAAAGAACTTGCCGTGATGGTTGCACGGAATCGAAGGGGAGAAATTGCTGTATATCCTTGTGTGGAAACGATTCAAACAAATCATGTATGTCGTGCAGTCCTTGCACCTGCTCCTATTGATATTGCCATGCAAAATCAAGCTCGTGAAATGGCTATAGCCTGTGTGGAGGCAATCGAAGGAGTAGGTATGTTTGGAATTGAAATGTTTCTTACAGAAAATGGAACACTTCTTTTCAATGAAATTGCTCCGCGCCCACATAATTCTGGTCATTATACCATCGAAGCGTGTTATTGCTCTCAATTCGAAAATACTGTTCGCGCAGTGTGCAATCTTCCACTTGGATCTCCCGAAATGATTGTTCCAGCTGCGGTTATGGTAAATCTGCTTGGGCAAAGACGAGGTGCGGGCATTCCTGACAGCGTTACTGATATGTTGCGATTCTCAAAAGCTTCGCTGCATCTTTATGGAAAAGATGAATTGCGCCCCGGGCGCAAAATGGGACATATCACCGCGCTCGGTCAAACGCTTGAAGAAGCCGAAAAGGAAGCGTCTGATGCTGCAAACGCATTGATATGGTAATAAAGATTATTAAAGCAACAATTTATCAAGAAGAATATTTTTTTTACGGCAATATAACACAGACATTGGTAGAATCTAAAAGAAGAGATAAAGTAAATCCGAAGTAATTGAAAAGATTGTTGCTGTTTGTATTGTAAATTATCGGAATAGTTGATAAATAGAAAATACAATATTGCAATTTGCCAATAGGTATGCTGTAGTCAATGGCAGAAATAAATATGAATTTTGAGAGTACAGCTAAAAAACTTAAGTAAGAAGCAAGTCGTGTAGATGAATTACCGAAGACAAGCAAATTAAATTTAAATTGGACAGCATATTAGCAAAAAATACTGTCTATCAAATATTGTTTATTTTTCCAGCATTATTTTTTTTATACAAATTTAGTCACTCGCTCAACTGAGTAGAGTTAAGCTTCCAAAACAACTTCAATAATTCGTGTTTTGAAACCTCAATTTAACAGTAATATAATGCCAAAGATTTACGATAATATAGAGAACCACTTGACCAAAGTACTGAATGATACGCTTGAACTATCACAGCGGACAGACTTTTGTGTTGGATATTTTAATTTGAGAGGTTGGAAAGAAGTTGCAGACAGAATTGGTAGCTTATCGGGTGCGACAGTTGTCGAAGGCAGGGACGATGTTCACCGCATTTGCCGGCTGCTTGTTGGAATGCAAAAAATGCCAATAGATATTTTACGTGACTACTTTTCAAAAGACGATGACCACATCATTGACCAAGCCGAAGCAGTAAAACTTAAAAAACGACTTGCACAAGAGTTTAAAGACCAACTAACAATTGGCACACCGACCGAAGCAGACGAAAAAGCATTGAGGATGTTGAGCCAACAAATGAAGGACAAGAAAGTAGTTGTGAAATTGCATTTGCGTTACACACTACACGCTAAACTGTATTTGGCTTATAGCAATGACAAACGAGTTCCTGTAGTTGGATTTTTGGGTAGCAGTAACTTGACACTTGCAGGGCTTGCAAAACAAGGCGAACTCAATATTGACGTAATGGACCAAGATGCAGCTAACAAGTTGGCAACTTGGTTTGACGACCGTTGGAAAGACCGTTGGTGCATTGACATCACAGAAGAACTAATCGAAATCATTGACAACTCTTGGGCAGCCGATAGATTGGTTTCACCGTTTCATATTTATTTGAAAATTGCCTACCATCTTTCAAGAGAAGCAAGAGCAGGTATCAATGAATTTAAGTTACCAAAGGTTTTCCAAAAAGAGTTGTTGGAGTTCCAACAAAAAGCGGTTTTAGTTGCTGCTCACCATTTGCACAAAAGAGACGGAGTTGTGATTGGTGATGTAGTTGGTTTAGGAAAAACTATTACCGCAACTGCATTGGCAAAACTTTTTGAAGACGATTTCTTTTTGGAAACGTTAATCATTTGCCCGAAAAACCTGGTGGAAATGTGGGAAGATTATGCACACAAATACCAGTTGAGAGCAAAAGTAATTTCACAAAGTAAAGTGCAAACCACTTTACCGAATTTAAGACGTTACCGACTGGTGGTAATTGACGAAAGCCACAACTTGCGAAACGACCAGGGAAGTCGCTATCGTGCCATAAAATCATATTTGGAAGAGAACGACAGTAAAGTGATTTTGCTTTCTGCTACGCCTTACAACAAAACCTATTTAGACCTTTCAAATCAACTTCGTTTATTCATCTCAGACGATAAAGATTTAGGTATCAGCCCTGAACAATACATTGAAAGCATTGGCGGGCAAGTTCAGTTTACTTCACGGCACACGGAAACTTTTATCAGAAGCATCAAGGCATTTGAGAAAAGTCATTTTTCAGACGACTGGAGAGAATTGATGCGATTGTATTTGGTGCGCAGGACAAGAAGCTTCATCAAAAACAATTACGCAGAAACCGACCCAACCAACGGACGAAAGTTTTTGACTTTTGCCGATGGCTCAAAATCCTATTTCCCCGACCGTATTCCGAAGCGTGTTGAGTATGTGTTTGACCCGAAAGACCCGAAAGACCAATACGCTAAAATGTATTCAACCAAAGTGGTTGACATCATTAACGATTTGGAATTGCCGAGATACGGACTGCAACAGTATTTGAATGAAAAACCAACCATCAAACCAACAAAAGACGAAGAACAACTCATGCAAAACCTTAGCCGTGCAGGTCGAAGGTTGATGGGCTTTTGCAGAACCAATTTGTTCAAGCGTTTGGAAAGTAGTGGTTATTCGTTTCTGCTTTCATTGAGCCGACACATATTGAGAAACTATGTTTTTGTGTTTGCTGCTCAAAATCATTTGCCAATTCCTATTGGTAAAAACATTTCGCAAAACTTAGATGATTACTTGGAGGACAACGACACCGATAATGACGGAGAAGATAAAAACCATTTAAAACTTATTCTTAAAGAAGAATCCTATTTGCAAAAGGCAAAAGAGCTTTACACACTTTTTGCAAGCGACAGTTACAAAAACCGTTTCGACTGGATAAGAAGTGAATTTTTTGACAACTCATTACAACAAAACTTAATCAACGACAGTAAAGAAATCATCAAAATTCTGAACATTGGGAAAGACTGGAACCCCGATGAAGATAGACAACTCAATGCTTTACACGAGCTATTGACCAAAAAACACAGCAAGGAAAAAGTTTTGGTTTTCACACAGTTTGCCGACACTGCATACTACTTGACAGAGCAATTAAAGAAAAGAGGCATCACACAAATTGAAAGTGTTACAGGAGATGATGAAAACCCAACAGGATTAGCACAGCGTTTCAGTCCGCACAGCAACCAAAAATCCGACATCACCAAAAGCGGACAAGAGTTGCGGGTTTTGATCACAACCGATGTATTGAGTGAAGGACAAAACTTGCAAGATGCTCACATCATTTTGAATTACGATTTACCCTGGGCTATCATTCGATTAATTCAGCGTGCAGGTCGTGTTGACCGTATCGGACAAAAGGCAGAACAAATTTTCTGTTACTCATTTTTGCCCGAAGATGGCATTGAAGCCATTATCAATTTACGCAAGAGGCTTACGAATCGTATAAAACAAAACGCAGAGGTAGTAGGAAGCGATGAAACTTTTTTTGATGGCGACCCTATAAATCTTACCGACCTTTACAATGAAAAATCGGGCATTTTGGACGGTGATGACGATGATACCGAAGTGGACTTGGCTTCATTAGCTTATCAAATTTGGAAAAACGCCACAGATGCAAATCCTGAACTGAATAAAATCATTCCTGATTTACCCAATGTGATTTACGCCACCAAATCATCGTCAGTACACGATTTAAGAGGATTAAATGATGGACATGATTTATTACAAAAAGAAGAAAATCCTGCAAATCATATTAATCTCAAAAATCGTGTCAAAGAAGGTGTGATAGTTTATACAAGAACATCAGAAGAAAACGATGTTTTGGCTTGGGTGGACAACAAAGGAAAAATCATTACCCAATCGCAACACACCATTTTGAAAGCGGCACAATGCACACCCGATACCGAACCAAAATACAAATTGGAAAACCATCACGAATTGGTAAAAAGCGGCATTGACTTTATTCGTGAAGAAGAAAAAAACACAGGTGGTTCTCTTGGTAAAAAAACAGGCGTGAAGTATCGTTTGTATATGCGACTTGACCGCTATTGCAAAGAGTATGAAGGAACTTTATTTGTGAACGAGCAACTGAAAAAAGCAGTGGACGACATTTACAAATATCCCTTGAAAGAGTTTGCAAGGGAAACCTTGAATCGCCAGCTCAAAGCAGGTATTTCAGACGACCAATTGGCAAACTTGGTGATTTCACTTCGTGAAGAAGATAAATTGGCAATTGTAAATGAAGATGAACAACCCAACAAAGAACCTCAAATCATTTGCTCATTGGGATTAAAAAATTCTTAGTTATGGCAAAAAATAAAACCATCAATGTAAAAGGAACTGAGATTACCATATTTCAGAATGAGCAAACTGATTATATTTCGCTTACAGACATTGCCCGGCATAAAGATGCTGAACATACGGATACCATCATCCAAAACTGGATGAGAAATAGAAATACCATCGAATTATTGGGCTTTTGGGAAAGCATTTACAACCCCAATTTTAAACCCCTCGAATTCGAGGGGTTTAGAAAACAAGCTGGGTTAAACAGCTTTGTGATGACCCCTAAAAGATGGACTGAGACCACTAATGCAATTGGCATGATCTCAAAATCAGGCAGGTATGGCGGCACCTTTGCTCATAAAGATATTGCATTTGAATTTGCTTCCTGGATTTCAATTGAATTCAAACTTTATATTATCAAAGAATTCCAACGTCTCAAATCCGATGAAAATGACCGACTGAAACTCGAATGGAATCTGCAACGAACCTTAGCAAAAGTGAATTACCATATTCATACCGATGCCATCAAAGAAAATTTGATTCCAAAGGAAATCACTAAACAACAAGCCGCCATTATTTATGCTAACGAAGCAGATGTATTGAATATGGCACTGTTTGGCTTTACGGCAAAACTATGGCGGGAAGCAAATCCTGATAAAGATGGGAATGTGAGAGATTATGCCACTATTGAGCAGCTTGTTGTTTTATCTAATATGGAAAGTACCAATGCACTGCTGATTCATCAGGGATTAGAACAGTCCGAAAGATTATTGCAACTCAATAAAATGGCAATTATCCAGATGAAATCCCTTGTCATAACAGGATTAAAGAGATTAAAAGACAAACAGGATTAACAACTTAATAATTTTTTTGAATGAAAGAAGATATAAATCAGATTACCCACAAAATCATTGGATGTGCTATGCAAGTGCATCGAACGCTTGGCAATGGTTTTCAAGAGGTTATTTATCAACGAGCATTGTGCATTGAAATGAGGCTCGAGGGCTTATCCTTTCAACGGGAATTGGAAATGCCAATCTTTTATCGTGAAGAACAAATCGGAACAAGAAGTGTAGATTTCTTCGTGGAAAATTGTGTGATGCTTGAATTAAAAGCAATGGAAAAAATAGAAGATGTTCATAAGGCACAAGCTATAAATTATTTAGAGGCATACGGTATAGCTGATGGTTTACTCATCAATTTCGGTGGACTTAGTCTTGAGTTCAAGCGACTCTACAATAAAAAGTTAATTACCCCAACGGGTAATCCTGTCAATAAAAATAATCCGTAAAATCCTGTTCTGACAATGAATAATCTTGCAAGTCCAAAAATCTCCAAAATCGTGTTCGGACAGTACATTAATCAGTTCAACTTTCGTGAACTGTTTAATGATATGGGCTGGAACAGCAATAACATCCCAAAACCGGTTGATGTGGCTATTGATAATGCTACGTTTAAAATACAACCCGTAGCAGAAAAGAGTGGCTTTCTTATTCTTGTCCATCAATCTAATCATTCAAATCCTGTTCTGGACAATATTCCCGATTACAACACCCGCAAAAAGATTGAAACCAAAGTAACCAAACTGTTTCAGGAGCATTTGATTATCTTTTTTGATACCAAGGAAACCGAACAGATTTGGCAATTGGTGGTAAGACAATCGGGCAAACCTACCAAAGTAACCGAAACCCGTTGGCATATTAACCAAGACCCCGAATTGCTTTACCAACGTGCGGCAGGTATTTTCTTTGAATTAGACGAAGAAGAACACATTACCATTATTGACGTAACCAAACGCATTGCCGACAACTTCCACCAAAACATCGAAAAAGTTACCAAGCAGTTTTACGACAAGTTTAAAAAAGAACACGGTGCATTTTTGCAATTCATCAAAGGTATTTCCGACAAAGCTAATCAGGAATGGTATGCTTCATTGATGCTGAACAGATTGATGTTTTGCTACTTCATTCAAAAAAAAGGATTTTTAGACAACAACAAAAACTACCTGCGTGATAAATTGCTTGCTTGCAAAAGCAAAAAGGGAAAAGTAAAATTCTACTCTTTTTATCGTGATTTTCTGTTGGTGCTATTTCACAAAGGTTTGAATGAACCAACACAAAGCCCCGACACCAAAATTGAAATTGGTAAAATCCCTTACCTGAACGGTGGCTTGTTTGACGAACACGAATTGGAAAAAACCAATGCCAGCATTGATATTGACGATAAAGCTTTTGAACGCCTGTTTGATTTTTTTGACCAATACGAATGGCATTTAGATACCCGACACACAGCAAGCGGAAAAGACATTAATCCCGATGTGATTGGTTATATTTTTGAAAAATACATTAACGACCGTGCCCAAATGGGTGCTTACTACACCAAAGAAGATATTACCGACTATATCAGTAAAAATTGTATCCTGCCCTATTTATTTGACGAAACAAAACGCCATTACCCCAAAGCATTTCATGCAGAAGCCGAATTGTGGCAAATGGTAAAGCTCAGTGGCGACAAGTATATCTATGATGCGGTTAAGCATGGCATTTATATCAAAAATCCTGTCAATCAGAAAAATCAATTTAATCCTGTTCCAGACTATATTGAACAAGGCATAAAAGATGTAAGCAAACGCACCGACTGGAATAAACCGGCTACCATCAATTATGCTTTACCCACAGAAATTTGGCGTGAAGTAGTTGACCGCAGGAACCGCTATACAGAAGTAAAAAGCAAAATTGACAAAGGCGAAATTCAGCAGATAAACGACTTTATTACTTACAACCTGAACATTCGACAGTTTGCACAAGATGTAATTGAAAACACCAACGACCCCGAACTGCTGAAACACTTTTACAAAGCACTCACCGGTGTAACCATTATTGACCCTACTTGTGGCTCAGGTGCGTTTTTGTTTGCGGCTATGAACATTTTAGAACCCTTGTATGAAGCTTGTTTGCAGCGTATGGAGATTTTCATTGAAGAAGCCAAAGATGAAAACAATTATAAACACCTTTCGCCCGAACTGCAAAAATCATGGAAATCTATAAATCATGCTCAATCATGGTTTAGACAAGTTTTAGCACAGGTAAAAAGCCCCGAACACCCCAACCTGCAATACTTCATTTACAAAAGCATCATCTTGCGGAACTTGTATGGTGTGGACATCATGAAAGAAGCAGTTGAAATTGCCAAACTTCGTTTGTTCCTTAAACTCGTTGCAACAGTAGAAGCCGATTACCGCAAACCCAATTTAGGTTTAGAACCACTGCCCGATATTGATTTTAATATCCGTGCAGGAAATACATTGATTGGTTTTGCCACGGAAGAAGAATTGAATAAAGCTTTTGAAGGAACCTTAGATTTTGATAACAGCAAAGAAAAATTAGAAGAAAAATGCGACATTGTTGCCCGCACATTTAAACGCTACAAGGAAATACAACTCACACACGGAGACAATTACAAAGAGTTTAAACAAGCAAAAGAAGAACTGAATTCCCGCTTGCAAGCCCTCAACCACGAACTGAATGTCTTACTTGCAAAACAATACGGAATTGACTACAACGAAAAATCAAGCAAATCCTGTGAATCCTACAAATCATGGTTCAGACAGTATCAACCTTTTCATTGGTTTGCAGAGTTTTATGAGATTGTTCAGGAAAATGGTGGTTTTGATGTGATAATTGGCAATCCGCCTTATGTAGTTTATACAGCAGCAAATTTTACTTACAAACTTAAAGATTACAAAACTCTATCTTCTGCAAATCTTTATGCGTATTGTGTTGAACGTTCTTTTGCAATAATGAATCCTAAAGGAAAGTTTGGAATGATTATCCCAAACAGTAGTATTTCTGCGGATAAATTATCACCACTTCAAAAAATAATCACAAAAGAAAAAACAACTTGGATTAGTAATTACGCTTGGCGACCTGCAAAATTATTTGAAGGTGCTAATATGCTTCTTGCTATTGTTCTTTCAACAAAAAGCAATGAACAACAAATTAGAACAAGCATTTATTACAAATGGTATAATGAGTTTAGAGATGTATTGTTTGAAACAATTTCGTATAACGATGCAACAAAAATTTTGCAAGAAGGAAGCATACCAAAACTTGCATCAAGTTTATATTTCCCTATTGCACAAAAACTGACTAAAAAATCAGGAAAGAAAACACTAAACAATTTGTTTAGAAACCAACCAACAAAACACAAGTTTTATTATTTCAGAGCAGTTTTATATTGGGTAAAAATTTTAGAAACTGAACCTGTTTTCCTTGAAGACGGAAATCAAACAACAACAGGCGAAATGAAATCTGTTTTTGTGGAAAATGAAGATTTGAAATACACTTTGGTTTCTTTATTATCATCTTCATTGTATTTTAATCATTACATCACTTGGTCAAGTTGTCAAGTGATAAATAGTAGAGATTTTGAATTGCCTTTTGATTTTGAAAACTTATCATCTGAGCTAAAAACAAAACTTGTAAAACTTGGTAAAAAATTACAGAAAGATTTACAAGAAAACAGCACAGTTCAGACAAGAAACTATTCAGCGAAAGGACGGTCTTTCACAATGGAAAAACAATATTTTTACATAAAAAAATCCAAACCCATCATTGACGAAATAGACACCGTATTGGCAAAGCATTACGGATTTACGGAGGAGGAGTTAGATTTTATTATTAACTACGATATTAAATACCGAATGGGGAAAGAATTGTCTGAACCTGGATTATCGCAAGATGAAGAAGATGAACAAGATTAAAATCATAGTAATCCTGTAAATCATAATAAAATCAAGGTTCAGACAATGGTTCAGACAATTTATAGGCAATGACAAAAGAAGAACAAGATAAAATAACGCATGCGGTTATTGGTAGCGCTATGGAAGTCCATTCCATTATGGGCAATGGCTTTCAGGAAGTAGTCTATCAAAGGGCATTATCGTTTGAGATGCACTTGCGAGAAATTGAACACCAACGCGAATATGAAATGCCGCTATTATACAAAGGTCAGGATGTAGGAACCCGGAGAGTAGATTTTCTGGTCAATGGCGAAATTTCTGTAGAAATAAAAGCTCTTATCAATTTAGAGGATGTTCATTTGGCACAGGCGATGAATTATTTGGAAGCGTATAACTTACAAACAGGATTGCTTATCAACTTTGGTGCAAAGAGTTTACAATTCAAACGACTATTCAACAAAAAATACAAAATAAAGTAATCAAGGCAATCCTATTTATCTTAATATAATCATGGTTCAGACAATATGAGCATGAACGAACAACTAAAAATATCCATTCGTTTTTTTAATGACCGCGAGGTGCGGGCTGTCTGGGATGATGAACATGCCAAATGGTGGTTTAGTGTGCTGGATACTGTAGGCGTTCTCAATGAAGAGAATGACTACGCCAAAACCCGCAACTATTGGAAATACCTGAAAGCCAAACTAAAAAAGGAAAACAGCCAGTTGGTTAGTGCCACTACCCAACTGAAGTTATTGGCAGCAGATGGGAAAAAATATAATACCGATATGCTGGACAGTGATGGTGTTATAGAATTGGCAAAGAATATCCCGAACACTAATGCAATGAAGTTTTTGGATTGGTTCATATACAGCGACACTACTATTGACGGACAAAGCAAGAAAAAAGCCTACACACTTTTTGAAAGTAATTTGATAAACGAATTTGAAGTAGGAACAACCAAAGGTTTGCAGCAAATACACGCTTATTTGTTTGGCGGTTTGTATGACTTTGCGGGGCAAATTCGCCGGAAAAACATTTCAAAAGGAGGTTTTCAATTTGCTATATCACGCTTTCTTGGTGAAACCTTAAAGCGAATAGAAGCAATGCCCGAAACAACGTTTAATGAAATCGTTGATAAATATGTAGAAATGAATATTGCCCATCCATTTATGGAAGGCAACGGAAGAAACACAAGAATTTGGTTAGACCTGATATTGAAAAAACGCCTGAAAAAATGCGTGGACTGGAGTAAGATAAGTAAACAGGATTATATGAATGCAATGAAGTTAAGCCCTACAAACAGCAAGGTGCTCAAAACACTTTTGCAAAATGCGTTGACCAATAAAATCAACGACCGAGAAATGTTTATGAAAGGCATTGACTATTCATACTACTACGAAGAAAACGAATAAAATTGGAAACACTTGGCAACATAGAACTATTGCAAAAGCCCAAAACAGCTTTTTTATGCAGCCGGCAAGTGCCTGCTTCGGTGGTATTGAAATGCTATGACTGGGCAATAGAGCAAAGAGAAAAAGGAAATTGTGTGATTAGTGGTTTTCACAGCCAAATAGAAAAAGATGTATTGCATTATCTGCTCAAAGGCAAACAGCCCATCATATTGGCATTGGCGAGAGGACTTAAAGAAAAAGTTGAACCTGAATTTGAAAAGCCATTGGAACAAGGCAGACTGTTAATCATCACACCCTTTGACAAATCAGTAAAGCGAGTAAGCAGTCAAAACGCACAGATACGCAACCAACTCATGATGACCCTTGCAGACCAAATCACCATCGGTTACTCAAGCCCAGGCGGACAGTTGGAAGAACTACTAAAAGGAATGGAGAAACCAATAAACAAAATCGTATGAGCGAGTGCAGAAAATAAAAAATACAATTACGAGAACCAATGCTACAATGACTAGAAAATTCAATAACAATAGTGGTTTGCAAGAAAGGGCGACAAGAACAACCTGCTATGTCAATGTTTTGCCAAAAGCGACACTGAATAGCGATTGATTCCTGAAAGTTTTCAGAATACTATAAATTCCCGTCTTCAGCAAGATACAAATCATAATATGCGCCACATCATAAAAATCTCACAATTTATGACAAAATCATTTATTCTATATTTTTGTATAATTTGTAATTATCAATAAACTACTAATAAAAGCGCAAAAAAATGGAAAATAGATATTGGTTGAAAATAGTATTTCTATGGAGCGTTGCGATATTTTTTAGTGTATGGCAGCAATCTGCCGCGAATGATAAAAAAAATGCGGCTGGCATTGCTTCCGGTCCAATGGTATGTTATGGCGAAATGAGAGAGGTTATGGTTTGGGTGCAAACAACAGTAAAAGCAAGCGTTTCGCTTCGCTATCGAGAAAAGGGAAATAATGGAAATTGGAAGGAAACGCCGGAAGCTGAAACCAATAAAGAAACGGCATACACAGCTAAGCTAATTGCCACGCCATTGGAACCCGGTAAAAAATATGACTATCGCATTGTTCTCAATGGAAAGGAGCGAATGTTTCCATTTAGAACAGAATTCCAAACTCCCCCGCTTTGGCAGTGGCGAACCGATCCGCCCGCATTTTCCGTTGCCGCCGGAAGCTGCCTATATGTTAACGAAGCTCAATATGACAGACCAGGCAAGCCCTATGGCGGCGATTATCAAATATTAACCGCAATTGCCGAAAAAAAGCCCGACATTATGATTTGGCTGGGTGATAATGTTTATCTGCGCGAAGCTGACTGGTATTCGCGAACAGGGATTCTGCATCGCTATACGCATACACGCTCATTGCCGGAGTTGCAGCCGCTTATGGCATCGGCTCAAAACTATGCAATCTGGGACGACCATGATTACGGACCTAATGACAGCGATCGAGGATATTGGAGAAAAGAAGTGTCGTTAGAAGCATTTCGTCTGTTTTGGGGTAATCCGTCGTTTGGTATAAATGGCAAGCCAAGCATTACTACAGCATTTGAATGGGGTGATGCGCAGTTTTTTTTGCTTGACAACAGATGGGACAGAACGCCGAATGACCGTAAAACGGGAAATAGGCAAATGTTTGGTAAAGAACAGTTAGATTGGCTTATTGATAATCTTGCAAGCAGTAAAGCAACGTTCAAGGTAGTGGTTGCAGGCGGTCAAATGCTTAATCCTTCAACGCAGTACGAGACATTTTCACGTTTCCCTGAGGAACGTCGTGAATTTTTAGAAGCATTAGAGAAAGAAAATATTAACGGCGTAATTTTGCTAACTGGCGACATTCACAGCGGCGAACTTGCAGTGTTGAAGCGCGAAGGCACATATCCGCTTTATGAAATTACAACATCGCCGCTAACTTCAACGCCGTTCGCTCGTCCTGATTCGCTTCATCAAATTGTAGAGCCGGGAACGGTGGTGAACGATCGGAACTTTGCTGTAATGGAATTTAGCGGAAAGAAAAATGATCGTGCCCTTACTTTGCGTATGTTTGATAAAAGCGGCTCTGAGCGCTGGTCAAAAACTATTCATGCCAATGAATTACAATCAAAGAAAAAATAGAAACAACCGACAATCATCATTATTGTTCCGTTGTGCTTTCTCAATTCTTGGAATAATAGCGATAGCTGAGAATATTGATAATGTAAACGCGAGAACGACAGACGACATACCTCCGCGTTTGCTTGCTGTTCGTGTTTATGGCGGCAGCGATGAATTGCTTCCTCCAATTATACGATTGCCTGAGCCAAGCCGCAGACCGTTCATGCCACAACCATACGGTGAATCTACGGCAACAATCGAGCTTGATGCGCAGGCGACAATGCCTCCGCAACTCTATGCTCAATTTGTGCATTGCGATGTAAATTGGAATGAAGACGAGAATATTTTCCTCAATACCATTGCTCAGCTTAGAACAAGCAGTATCGAGTGGCGGTCTGCCGCGGTTCAGTCGAAATATCTCACTCATCGCGCTGTTCTGACTGTTCCAAACTCCCAAATACGTTTCAGCGCTGGCGGCAATTGGAAAGCAAAATTTTATTCTTATGACGATGATGCTCTATTCGCTGAAGCTCACTTATATGTTGTCGATCCGATAGGCGAATGTCGCATTGATTTCTATCCTGATGTTTATCTGCCTAGGGCAAAGGTTGGCGGCGCGGCTTTCAGCGTCGAAGCAACAGTTCGATTAAATCAGCGCCTTTCTGATTTTCAATTGCAAACGGTGGTATTCTATCGCAATCATCGCTTTGCAGAGCCAATGCCGGTCTCTTCTTCAACAAGAGTAAATGCGCACGAAACATTATTCCAAGACAAAATGCCTCGCTCAGTCTATGGTTTTGCAGGCTTTGGCAAGCGTTTTCGTTTAGAGAAAATGCCGACAGAAAATGGTTACAGAGTAATAGATGCGGCAAATACCGTAATATTTCCTTCGGGAAATTATCCTGTACGCTTGCAATTTGCAGATTTATCGCGCAATGGCACTTATTCTGATATGGACAACGACGGCGGAGTTGATACGCGCTTTGTTTCAAGCGGTTATGATGAATATGTGCCGGTTGAATTTGTGCTTGATCCTGAAGGGCGGCCTTCGTCCGAACCTGTATTTATTTCCGGTTCTTTCAATAATTGGTCGCCGGACGCTCAATGGCTGATGAACTACGACTCAGAAAAAGGGTGGTATGCTTTACGCCAATGGGTACGGCGCGGCAGGCATGATTATCTCTATATGACCGGCAGATTAAACGCTGACACTCGGCAGGTTGATCGCCGTGATTATGCTGAATTCGAAGGAAACAGCAATGCTGTTGCGCATAGCTTGATTGCAATTGCCTATTACCATGAAACCGACAATGGCGGATATGATACTATTGTGGCAGTCGGCGCTGCAAATCAATACGGCCAAATACAAAGGTAATACTTTTTCGCAAGAAATGTATTGTCATTAAATTTGGATAACTTATATTCTCAGTGGCTGGGCAAAAGCTATAATATGACCGTCAGGATCGGCCAAATAACATGCACAATCACCCCAATTCCTTTCCTTAATAGGACTTACAATTTTTGCTCCGTGTATAACCGCATTTTCAAACTCTGTTTCAATTTCCTCAACAGTCAAATACAGCTCGCAACGCGGAATGCCGTTTCCCTGATTCGGATGGGGCATTGTATTCGAAAGAATAGTTGCAATGCCGTTTTCGGGCATCAATCCTAAGATGCAGTGTTCCGACAAAGCAAATTCAGTCATTCCCGGAACATTCAGAATTGGCAGCTTTTTTAGAATTTTGGCGTAAAAATCTGCGCTTTTCTGCTGGTCTTTGACGTATAAGATTATTTCAATGCGCCGAAAAGTATCCATGATGTTTTACTTTAAGATGAATAATTGTATGAATTAAAAGTTGACAAGTAAGATTGTTTTAATAGCCGTATCGGTATTTGTCGGCGGGAGATAGAGGAGATGTCAAACGATATTCGCCAAATCCCATATCATCTATAAATGTGAATTGCCTATTGTTTGCCATTGTCCATCGAACAATATTGCGACTAGATGATGAAACTGCGGGACTGCGTTCTGTATTTACGGGAGGTCCGAAAATTATGTACACTGCGCCCATATCGCTCAGCCACCCATCGCGAAAAGTTCGAAATTTCTGATTTGCTTGTTCAATTCGCTTATAATACTCATCCATTGCTTCATTCTTATCGGTGCCCGGAGTTGGATCTAAGCGTTGCCAAAATTCCTCAAATCTGCGCTGTTTTTCGTCAGGAGTATTTGCTTCACGAATATAATCAATGTCAGATTGCGAAGCAACATAAAGCATCTGCCGAACAAGAATATCCAAATCTTTGCCGCCATTTTCAGCCAAAGTTCGCTCGATGGTTATAGAACGCGTTGAAACAGCTAAAACATCACTGGGTAAGTATGCTGCCTCTGTTTTGCCAGAATTTTTCAGCATTGTTATACGTAAAGAGTACTTGCCAGCCGATATATTCTTTTGAGGAGGAATAGGTAAATAATGCTGCGCAAAATCGCCCTTTATGCTTTGCTTAGTACGATTCCCTCGTTGAGTAACAACGCCTTGACCATCAAGAATTTCATAGATAAAATCTGCATCTTCAATGTCGCTTGTATTGTTGTAGGATTCGAAGAAAACAAAAAATGTTTCTGTCAAACGGCCTATATTGGTTGAGATGTATGGTGTAATTGCATAATTACCATCGATTTCCTCGATAGAGCTGACAAGCAGTAGATCACTTAACGCCATCAGCCGCGGTTGATAACGCGGAATATTGGCTTGAATTGTGGAATTTATATCACGCTTGGCAACAGCGTCTGTAACGACAATTTCTATCGTTGTTTTGCCTGAGGGAGTTGTAAAAACGCTTTGAGAGTAATCTGCCGCCCCTCTTACTCCTTGAGTTGTGCCGAAGTCAGAGACACTGCAGCGTCGCGAAATGCTTTTTGCTTGTAGTTTCCGACCTAGAGAGTCGCGCAAAGTAATTACGGCTTCATATTCTGCAGTAAAATTACTATTTGATGCAATGAATTGAAGTGAAGAATATGGAACAGCAAGATAGACATCCAATCTGTTTGACGTGTCAGATTCTCCTTTGAACGAAACAGCATCAACAAGTATTTCGGCAGCATTGTCTTTCTGAGCATATACTGATAATGAGGCAGAGAATGCGATTAAATACAATGCGAGGCCGCGTAGAATCATAAAGAATTCATAGAAACTGCAATGAGCAAATAATGATACAATGTTGCAAAGTTACGAAACTCTATGCAAGAAAAGCTTCTCAAGAATTGGCCGTCCTTTCCAAGTCATCGTTGAATGACTAAAGTCAACGTTTGCACATTCGACCCAGAAATTATAACTACTTCGTATAATCCCGCCGGCAATTCTGCCGAAGAAAATCTAAATTCCTTTTGATGGGTAATTTCTGAGGATGTAACGACTTTGCCTAATGCATCACTAACTATAACTCGATTGCCAGCTGCGAAAGATGGTAATTCGAGATATACATCATCTTTGGCTGGATTAGGAATGATTTTGCAATTATACATTGGAATATTATCCGAGCTGATCGCCAAGGGAGCACTGCCAGATGAAAATCTAAAGCAGGATGCAGCATCAGAATTAAGTGAAATATGCGTCTCGGCTTCGAGAGAATCGCCCGAAGCGTACAACTGTCCGCCATTGTTAGGATTTATATCGAACATCGGATAATTGCTGCCGGAAAGGACTATGCCAATGCGATGGCCTTCAAGAAAAGTCATTGCCAAGTCAGTCAGATGAATTGTTGCGGAGTCAAGAGCATTAATTGTAAGTAGTTGTTCTTCAGACAATGAGTTTCGCAAACGCAAACGTTGAATTCCCTGAGTGAGAAGCACCCACCGACCGTCGGGGTAAATGTCGCAAAGTCGAGCTGAAATATCTGCATCACGGCGATTGCAGTCAAAATAGATTTTTATATCTGAAATTCCATCCATTGTAATTGGCGATGCTAATTCTTCTGTAGAATAGCTCACAATATCGCCCCGATCCAGAATATTTGAAATGTCTTGTGGCCCCAATGGTATAGACTTGTCAAAAGGGTTGAAACGCGAACCGCCTATGGTTGGAGTCGGATTCCGCGGATCTGTGCGAAGCGTGTCAGGATCTATCGGGCGGAAGGTTTGAGGAGGCGGTTCAAAAGAAAGACGTTTTCCCTCGTGAAAATAGAGAGTTCTCATGCCTTTATTTTCGTTGCCCCAATTGTCAGTCGTCTTCCAGATATTTTCTCCAATTTGATAATACTGTATTGGCACATTTGTCTCCCAGCCATTTTGCACTTTGCGTAAATAATAATCAAAAAACTTCTTGCCCATTTCTACGGGAATACCCGCCGCATTAGGAAAATCAAGAATTCCTTGTTCGGATACTCCGAGAGCGGTATGCATCCAGGGGCCAAATAACAACTTATGCTTATTTCGGACACCTACATCGCTATTTGTGCGAATATCGTCGAATGCTCTCATCACATCGCTTGGATAATGATCGAACCAACCGCTGCATAAAAACATAGGCACATTGATTTTTTTTGAAATATCGGTTATATTTTCAGCAGTTTTCCAATATATATCTTCAGTTGGATGCGATAGAATGAGTTTCTCTGATATAAAGCCGAGCTTCATCAAACTCTCAACATGCTCTTTTCTAAAATCGCCTCCGTAATAATAGTCGCTGTACTTAGTTTTGAAATCTTTTATAAATGGTGCTGCACAAACCAGATGCGGAGGTTGTTGCGCCGCCGTTTGAAATTGAATTTGTCCTAGTGCAGAGCCGCCCCAAGTTCCCACTTTTCCGTTGCTCCATGATTGAGAAGCAATCCATTCTACAATGTCGAATCCATCTAAACCGCGATTATACAAAAGAGAATCGGCTGATAAATTAGTATAGAAACCGCGCCAATCCACGATGATATAATTATAATGGGCAGTGTCATAAGGAACGGCAGCGCCGCTTTCAGGATTTGGATTGTTTAAAGAAATTCGGTAAAATAGTTTATTGTAAGGTGTTTGAATTAAAATCGAAGGGCGCCGAACAGTAGAGTCAGAAATATACAGATCAGCGCGCAAATATTTCTTTTCAGGGTTTGTGACTCGCGTCGGAATAAGAGTTTCACGATATTGCTGTGCAGATAGCGTTAATGTTGCGCTGATCAAAACAATGAAAAATGATTTCATGCGAGTAAAAAAAGAATGTGGCAGTAAAATGTTAGAGAGCGTTTAGAGTTAAAACCGATAAAAATCGTTTAAAAAATATGACAATCTATAACTTAAGAGTATTCAAATTGATAACGTCCGTTCTATATTTTAGCAGACGGTTTTTATCAAGTATAGTTGAAGTAGCGAGCGATTCTCTAAGAATTTAATGTAAGCTGTATATTTTTAGCGTGTTTTTTTAGTAAATTTGTCTTAATCTTATCACTTAGACAATATGTCATATCAAAGCTATTATCCATTTTTCACGGATTCTTATGAAGGGCTTCAATTTTTCCACATTTATTTCAGGTGCATTTGCCATTAGCGCCTTATCATCGCTTGGGTTGCAAGCACAGCACCATTTTCCCTTGCCAAACAATCCAAGAGGCATCAAGAATACGTCTATTATTATACCGTTAGATAAATCTGATCAAACAAAAGCGCAATCTTTGTATAGTCATGGCGATCCAACCAATGATGAGCAATATACCCTCGAGCTAATAAATCGTGCTCGTGCTAATCCTAAAGAAGAGGGAATACGTCTGATGGACACTCCTGATGCGGAAGTTCAATCGGCATACTCATACTTTAAAATCAACAAAACGGCCACAAAAGCAGCTTTTGCATCATATCCAGAGCGTCCACCGCTTGCATTCAATGCTAAACTTATAGCCGCAGCTCGAGTACATTCAGCAGATATGCGCGATAAGAATTATCAGGGACACGACGGAAGCGACGGCTCGTCATTCTCGCAGCGTCTTACAAAAGCCGGTTATGTATCTTCCGGTTACAGCGGTGAAAATGTGTCTGCATACTCCAAAACTCTTTGGTATGGACACTGCGGCTTCAATGTGGATTGGGGTGATGACAATCAAATTCAACTTGGCCATCGCTCGAATATCATGAACTTTGAAAACTATGTTTATAAAGAAATTGGAGTAGGAATTTATTATAGAGTTCCGAGCGGGAATCAAACCGGACCGTATATAATAACACATGATTTCGGTTCGCGAATTGATAACTTTTTGGTTGGGGTTGTTTACAAAGATAATAATAATAATAATTTCTACGACCCGGGAGAAGGATTGGCGAATGTTACGATAACTCCTTCGAAAGGAACGTATTATGCCGTTACTTCTTCGTCAGGCGGCTACGCAATTCCAATAACTGGGCTATCTGGTTCGATTACTGTAACGGCCGAAGGAACCGGCTTGGGGCAAGTCATTGCAAAAAATGTAACGCTTGATGGCAGCAATAATATTAAGGTTGATTTTACATCAGCGCTGCCCGGGCAAGTGTCGTTGAATTACCCGTCCGACGGCGACCAATTAGATGTACGCAACGTAACTTTCTCGTGGTATAAAACTCCAAAAGCTATCGCATATTCTTTTGACTTAGCCACTGATAGTAAATTTACAAAAATTGTTAAGTCAATTGCAAGCACGAAAGATACATTTGTTGTGCAAGAAGGACTTAAAAATGGAAGTCAATACTATTGGCGCGTTAAAGCCCAAACTTCTACCGGCTGGGGAGATTATTCTCCAGTAAATACTTTTGAAGTATATATATATCCCGGAAATGTGACGCAAGTTTATCCGTCTGCCGGAGATGTTATTCCAACTAAAACTCTTGTGCTGCGCTGGAATAATATTATTCCGAAAGCAGAAGGTTTCTGGCTCGAAGTGGCCACCGATTACTCGTTCCTCTCAAGCAATTTAATTCTCAGCGACTCTACGTTGAAGGATACGACGTACACTTTGAAAAATTTAGAATACGATCAGGAATACTATTGGCATGTAAAAGCTAAAAATGATGCTTTTTGGGGTGATTTCTCTGATGATAGGCAATTTATTGTTTTGCAGCTTCCACAAAAACCAAATTTATTATCTCCTGTCAATAAATTTACTACTTCTAAAGGCGTTGTAAAATGCAATTGGTCAGTTGGTGATGTATCTGCAGATAAATATCGATTCACCTATGGTAAAACTTCCGATCTAAGTTCGTATCTTGTTAGTGATTCAACACTTGCCGATACATTTTATGTATGTGGAGAAGCTAAAAGTCTTGAACCAGGAACCTATTATTGGCAGGTTCAATCAAAGAACTCTGCAGGTTGGAGTGAGGCAAGCGAAATTCGCGAGTTTACAGTAACAGCATCCGATGTTGCAGAAAATGATATTTTTATAAAAGAATTGTCTGCTTCTATAACGCCATCTCCAACGTCAGAACAAACGAATATTCATTATATATTACAAAAATCCGGTAATGTGGCAATCGAATTGCTCGATGCTCTAGGGCGTAAAATAGTTGATATATCAAATGGATTTCAAACTCAGGGTGTTTATTTAGCTTCATTCGATGCTTCCAACCTTGAAAGTGGCATTTATTTGTGTCGCATAAGCTCTTCTTGGGGAGCCGGAATTTTGCCGGTGATAATTGCTCGATAGCAGCATTATCAATATGCAAATATAACATCAAAGAAATGGGCGGCTGCAATGGGGGCGCCGCCCTATCTTTATCTTCTATAAAAATCAATTAACAGCGATCATTCAGATTATGGCAAATAATATGGCTATGCGAACAGCATACATTGAGATGACCGTGATGAATAAAAACATTAAAGTTGAAATTCCGGTGCCGGAAGGATTTGTGAAACCTTCCACGCTAATGCCTCTGTTTCAAGGATTGTCTGACACTATTGTGAAAATTGCGATTGAAAAAGATAATCGAGAAGGGAAAAACTTGACATGCAAAAAGGGATGCGGAGCTTGTTGTCATCAAATTGTTCCTATAGGTAAAGTAGAAATGTATTGGCTGCGCGATGTCGTTTCAGGCCTGCCGAAGCAGAAACAAGAACAATTGAAGAAAAGATTTGCCGATATTGAACATAACTTAAAAAAATCCGGTTTATTTCAAGATTCTTTGGATATTGCAAAACTCAAACCAGAAGAAAGGCATACACTCGGAAAATCTTATTTTAATTTAGGAATTCCATGTCCATTCTTAGAAAATGAAATTTGCATAATTCATGAAAAACGACCGATAATATGTCGTGAATATGCTGTAAGCTCGCCGGCCATCAACTGTTTAGCTCCCACTGCCAACACCATTGAAAAGATGTCGATACCTTCTCTTATTTCTCATATTGTATCTAAGTTAGGATGTGAAGATGAAAAGGTGTCTTTGATTCCTCTCGCGTTAATTTTTTGCAGCGACTTTGCAGAAGAAGTCCAGCAGCCAATACAAGCAACAATAGCTATTGAGAAAGCTTTTTCACCAAAAGAAAATTCTAAGATAAATTGAACATAAATATAAACAAATATTATAATAATCAATAAAACACTCAATTTAGTAGTTTAGATTATTTACATTTCCTTATGCTATGCTGCACACCAATTCAAACGAAATGCATGCCGATAAAGAGAAGCAAGAAAATACTGCTCAATTTAATGAACGATCCGAAAGTCAGGTAGAAAGCGACGATAATTTTGGCAATCTTGAGAGCAATTATAATAGCGACGGCAATTATAAGAATAAAAATAATCGTCGTAATCCCTATAATTCAATGAAAAATAATAGGTATGACAGCAGTCAATCTCGTGGTAGCCATTCATTGATTAATGCGACTCAGCGTTACAACCGCAACAGAACTAATAATAGGCAGCAATCGCAGAACAATACATACAACCGTTCGTATTCGCATCAACAAGGCGATAATAATTTAAATAGGTTTCAATCTGGCAATCGCGACAATAGATACGCAAATAATAACCGGCAGAATTATGCAAATCAACGAAATGATGCTAATGCACAAATAAAAGTCGGTAAAGAAAGCTATTCGCGGCAAAATAATTATCGTTCTAATGCCAGCAATAATCACATGAAAAATTATCGCAAGCTATATAATCCGGAAAATAATAATCAAGAAAAAAACAATGACCGAAATAGAAATAATAACGATCGCCGATTTCAGCAATATAAACATAAAAATGAAAGTCGAAGAGACAGCAGAAAATCAGGTATGTCGCCGCGGCCAATTACTTTGATAAAAGCATTGCATCGCCTTGATCTTGCTTCTCCTAAAATTTTATTACAAACAATTCAATCGGGCGTTGTGGCAATAAATGGGAAAACTTCCGTAAATCCAAGCGAACTTGTGCATTATCATAAAGATGTCGTTACGTTGCACGGGTATGAACAGAGCAATAAGCAGAAAGAAATATATGCTGTTATGAATAAATTGCGTGGGACAGCGGGATCAAAAGAAAGAAAAGGGCGGTCAATATATCATAATTTTTATCAAAATTATCGCTGGTATTTTCCTATCGGCTGCCTTGATAAATCAGTAGGCGGAATTGTAATTCTAACGAATTCCTCACTACATCGCGATCCATCCTTTTCGCCATTTTCTGCTTTAGAAAAGGAATATCGCTGCAAAATTCATCGGCTTCTAACTTCTGAAGAATTTGATGAGTTGCAGAAATTTCTTGGCGAATTATTGCAAGAAGAAGCAGAGGTGTTTGTAGTGCGTCGCAATAAGCATACAATGGTAATTTCAATAACTGTTGTTGAAACACCTCCGCAACTATTGCGCGCTGCGTTAAAGCGATTTGATGTGGAAGCTCTGTCATTTGACAGATACCGAGTTGGGTCATTTACTATGGAAGATTTGCCTGCTGGCGCATGGCGGCAGCTCATGCCCGATGAAATACAATCTTTGCATGAATTTGCCATGCTGTCACACGCAAAAATGAATAAAACTGTGAAAACTGATGACCAGCAGAAAAAACATGCAACGTCCGACATGCCAAATACAACCTTAAAAAGCAAAGTTCAAACACTTTACCGAAATATTTTTAAAAGTTAATTCGGCATGGTGTATTTCTTTTCCGATATTCATCTAGGCTATCAACAGCGCTCATGCGACCGCAAGCGTGAGGATTTATTTCTGCAATTTTTAGATAGAATTGCGAGTGATGCAACACAAATTTTTGTTGTAGGAGATTTGTTTGATTATTGGTTTGAATACAACACGGTGATTCCCAAGTATTTCTATCGCACTCTTGCAGCTCTTGAGCGACTTGTGAGAAGCGGAATAAATGTCGAATATATTATGGGAAATCATGATTTTGGCCATCAGTATTTTTTTTTCGAGGAGATAGGAATATACGTTGAGCGCGGAGACATAGAAAAAACAATAAATGGCAAAAAGTTCTATATAGCTCATGGCGATGGCAAAGTAAAAAATGATGGCGCATACTTGCTATTGCGCTCAATACTGCGCAATAAAATATCTGTCAAACTTTTTCAATGGATTCACCCTGATATTGGAATATGTCTTGCATCGCGATCTTCTCGAGCGAGCAGGGATTATACCGATGCTAAGGAGTTTGGCGAGAATGACGGACTAATGGAATTTGCAACGCAAAAAATTGCAGAAGGGTTTGATTATGTTATTATGGGGCATCGTCATTTAGCTATGCTTCGCAAAATCGGCAAAGGAAGCTATGTCAATTTAGGACATTGGCTGGGAGCCAATAAGCCAACGTATGCTCGGTTTAACGGTACAAATGTCGAACTTCTGAACTTTATTATTTAATCTTTTATACAAAATTCTTTTTGGCAAGAATTATTTATTTTGTCATTTGCCAAAGAAATTGTAATTTTGCATTCTCTTAAACACGGGCGGTTAGCTCAGCTGGTTCAGAGCGCCTGCCTTACAAGCAGGATGTCGGGGGTTCAAATCCCTCACCGCCCACAAGCAAAAAGCCGTAAATACAAAAGTATTTTCGGCTTTTTTGTTTTTAACTAGTTTTTACTTGTTTGTAATGATTATATTGTTGGTGATAAGTTGTAATTCAGCAGGTAAAGGCCAACTGAAAATTATCTTAAATTTAAGTTTTCATTGTTATGATTGACAATTCATTTTCTCCATTGCAATGCCTGAAATGTGCTAAAATCATCGTTGACAATCTTGCCGATCTGATATAATCCTATGCCGTTGACATACTTGCGAGCTGTTCTGTTGCCGGTGCTTAATTTTTCGTCGGCAATAATTATTGACAGATATTCTTTCCCTTCGATTGATTCATTCATCAAAAGAGATGTCAAAATGCCGTCAAAATAATAAAATGGTTGTTTGTCTTTTGGAACGAATGAAATAGGGGCGTAAACTTTAAAACCAGCATTTGTTCTATAAGCTTCGTACAGCGTATCACTGCAATGGGCAATAACGGTATTACTGTCTATATCGCCTGTCTGCTTGTCTTCAATTACAAGTGTAGTAAAATTGGCTTGTAATGTAGCTCCGACTTCTAATGTATCAGAAATTGGGCTTTTATAATAGGCGGAAAAAAGATTCCCATCAATGTCCGTAAAAGTTATAATGTCTGTTGTCGTGTTGAATTTTATAATAGCTGGCTTAAGTTCAGTTATAGCATTGTTTGGCGTTTCGGTGCAGCTGTTAAGCACGACAATACTGCAAATGATAATAAAATACAAATGACGCATAATTGTTCTTCCTTTCAAAAGGTTGCGAATAGTTTCTAACAACTCATATTTTAATAATATTTTAACATAAATATACGAGCCCACTCCGAAAAGTCGGGTAAAAAAAACATAGATAGTCAGCTGTTAAATTGCAATATCGCATTTGTTTTCAAA